>JAHENO010000147.1 GCA_018609945.1 Haloarculaceae archaeon
GCGGGATTACGTGACAATGCAGTGGTTGGTTGTAGGCAGTTCGCGGTCCCCGACACTACTTTGATTCTCGGTTCACTGGGCTGTGGTATGGGAATGCACGGTACCAGCACGGTCGAGCGAGTCCTCCGGAAGGTACTGGTACCGATCTGTGTCGGCTCGGGTGCCATCGTCGTGGCGGGGTTTTTCTTTCCGGACATCGTCGGGGAGGTCGTCAGTGGCCAGGGGTGGCTCGTCATTTCGCTCCTGTTCTTCGGCGGGGGACTGACCTACATGGCCGTGTTGCCGTCCAAGGACGATACCGAGCAAAGTTCCGGGATGCACTATCTGATCCGGATCAGGCGGATGGGGGCCCTCGATACGATCCGCGACTTCGTCACGCGACACGACCCGATCACGTTCGGCATCCCCGTCGCCGGCCTCGTCGTCTTCTTTTTCCTGCAGCTGCTCGCGCCGGGGCCGACGACCGGCGCCGTAGAGACTGTCCAGACGGTCGTCATGCACCGGTTCGGACCGCTGTTCGTCGGGGTGATGTTGCTCTCGGTCCTGTTCTGTCTGTACCTGCTTTTCGGGTCGCTCGGGGACGTCAGACTCGGCGGTCCCGACGCGGAACCCGCCTACTCGTATTCGGTGTATTTCACGATGTTCTTCACCGCCGGCATCGCGGCCGGCATCGTGTTCTGGGGGCCGGCCGCCGGGCTCTTCCACTACGGGACGGTGCCACCGTTCTTCGATGTCGCCGCCCAATCTGACGCCGCGGTCGGCGCCGCGCTCACCACCACGCTCTTCCACTGGGGCTTTTCGGCCTGGAGTGCCTACATCGTCATCGGCGTTCCCATCGCCTACTTCGTCTACCAGCGGGGTGCACCCCTCCGCGTCTCGGCACTGCTGACGCCGTTTCTCGGCGTCGACGGCCTCGACTCGTACTGGTGTCGGTTCGTCGATATGCTGGCGGTCTTCGCGACGGTCGGCGGCATCGCCACCTCCGTCTCGCTGGTCGGCCAGCAGTTCCTCACCGGCATCAACTACCAGTGGGGCGTCCCGTTCGATTCGGTCGGTTCGGTGCTGTTCGTCGCCGGGCTGACGCTGATTTTCGTCATCTCCGCCCAGTCGGGGGTCCACCGGGGCATCCGCCGGCTCTCGGTCGTCAACATCCTCCTGTTCGTGCTCTTCGGCGTCCTCTTGCTCGCGCTGGTCCCGCGGTCGTTCGTGGCCCGCGAGGGAACCGCCGCGCTCGGGTCGTACGTGGTGAACTTCGTCCCGATGAGCCTGACCCTGGGCGGGGACTGGATCGCGACCTGGACGGTGTTCAACTGGTCGTGGTGGTTCTCGTGGGCGCCCTTCGCGGGGCTGTTCCTGGCCGCGCTCTCGCGGGGCCGCAAGATCCGGACGGTGGTGTTCACGGGCTTCGTCGCGACCGCCGCCGCGACGATGGTCTGGTTTATCCTGATGGGCGCGACGTCGCTGTACGTCCAGCACCGGGGGATCGCGGACGTGCTCGGCGTCATCGATGCCGCCGGCGGGTCGGAGGCAGTCGCCGGCTACCCCGTCTTCGACGCCCTGCCGCTGAGCGAACTGTTGATCTTCCTCTTTCTGGGGCTGATCATCGCCTTCATCGCCACCTCGGCGGACACCTCGACGCTCGTGGTCTCGATCCTGGCGAGTCGGCAGCGCCTGGCGCCCACCACGGGTACGATCGTCTTCATGGGCGTCTTCCAGGGGATCGTCGCCGTGGGGGTCCTGGTGACCGGGAGCAGCGAGGTCCTCCAGACAGCGGCGGTCCTGACGGGTGGCCCGTTCGCGGTCATCGCCCTGGTCGCCGTCGGGGGACTCCTGAAAGCCTTCCGCGGCGAGGGTGGGGAGTATCTGCCGCTCCACGACCGGGTCCAGGCACTCCTCGACGAGCGCGGCGTCACGCTGTTCCCCGAACGCCCCGACCTCACGGAAGAGAAGCTCGGGGACGAGAAAGGCGACTAGAACAGCCCGGAGATGGTGCCGTCGGGGTCGATGTCCATCTCGGCGGCGGCGGGCGTCTCGGGCAGGCCGGGCAGCGTGAGGACGTCGCCGGTGAGGACGACCAGGAAGCCGGCACCGGCCGAGGGATAGACCTCCTTGACCTCCAGCGTCCAGCCCTCCGGGGCACCCTTCAGTTCGGGGTCGTCAGACAGGGAGTGGAAGGTCTTGGACATGCAGATGGGGACGTCGTCGAATCCGAGCTTCGTGAGCCGTTCGATGTCGCGCTCGGCGTCGCCGTAGTACTCGACGCGGTCGGCGCCGTAGATCTCGGTGGCGACCGTCTCGATTTTCTCCTTGATCGGGGCCTCGTCCGGGTAGAGGAACTCGAAGGTCGAGTCGGCCTCGGCGGCCGCCGACACCTCCTCCGCGAGGTCCACGCCACCCTCGCCGCCGTCGCTGAAGACGTTCGACTCCGCGACCCGCACGCCCAGGTCCTCCTCGCAGTGTTCGACGACCGCCTCGATTTCGGCGTCGGTGTCGCTCGGGAAGCGGTTGATCGCCACCACGACGGGCACGCCGAACTGCTGGAGGTTCCTGACGTGTTTGTCGAGGTTCTCGAAGCCACCCCGGACGGCCTCGACGTCTTCTTCCTCGAGGGCGTCGAGGTCTGCCGGCCACATGTTCTGCCCGTGGTACTTCAGTGCCCGGACCGACGCGACGATGGTGACGGCGTCGGGCTCGATGTCGCCCAGCCGGCAGACGATGTTCATGAACTTCTCGGCACCCAGGTCCGAGCCGAAACCGGCCTCGGTGATGAGGTAATCCGAGAGGTGGGCGGCCACGTCGTCGGCCATCAGCGAGTTCGTCCCGTGGGCGATGTTGGCGAAGGGACCGCCGTGGACGAACGCCGGCGTCCCCTCGATGGTCTGGACCACGTTCGGTTTGAGGGCATCCCGCAGGAGGATTGTCACCGCGCCCGTCGCGTCGATGTCGTCGACGGTGACGGGCTTGCCGTCGCGGTCGTAGGCGACGATCATGCGGCCGACCCGCTCCTTGAGGTCTTCGAGGCTGTCCGCGAGACAGAGCACGGCCATCAGTTCGGAGGCAGCCGTCAGGATGAACCCGTCCTCGCGGGGGACGCCGGTGACGTCACCGCCCAGACCGATGACCGTCTCCCGGAGCACGCGGTCGTTCATGTCGATGGCGCGGGGCCAGTTGACCCAGTTGACGGCGATCTCCATGTCGTTGTGCTGGTGGATGTGGTTGTCCAGCATCGTCGAGATGAGGTTGTGTGCCGCGGTCAGCGCGTGGAGGTCGCCGGTGAAGTGGAGGTTGATGTCCTCCATCGGGAGGACCTGGGAGTACCCCCCGCCCGCGGCCCCGCCCTTCACGCCGAAGACTGGACCCAGCGACGGTTCGCGGATTGCGATGAGTGCGTCCTCGCCGATCTGGTTGAACGCCTGGCCGAGCCCGACGGTCGTGACCGTCTTCCCCTCGCCGAGCGGCGTCGGGGTCATCCCCGTCACGAGCACGAGGTTGGCGTTCGCGTCCTCCTCTTCCTTGACGCGCTCGATGGCGTCGAGTTTCACCTTCGCCTTGTGCTCGCCGTACAGTTCCAGATCCCCGGCGCCGAGCCCGAGTGGCTCGACGACGTCGGCGATGTGGTCTTTCTCTACGGACTGTGCGATCTCGTAGTCCGTCGGGAACTCCTCCGTTTCATCAAGTGATGACATCGTGCCCGGAGTACCCCCGATGCGGTAATCAATGTTGGCGTTTCAGTATGGGAGCCGATACGACGTGTTTCGGCCGGCGGTAGCAGCCGGGCAGCCCCAGTCGTGGACGCGGCGGGACATCGGGCGCTCGCGGGGTCACTCGACGGCCCGGCCGCGGGCTGTGACGTACTCCTCGAGGTCCCGCTCGACGTCGGCGTCGAGGCGCGGTCGCTCGTAGGCCTCGAGCTGTCGGTCGACGCGGTCACGGGCCCGTTCGATCGTCGATTGCCGGCCGTTGTCCGCCCAGTCGCTGTGGGAGCGCTTGTCGATGACCGAGGGATGGAAGAACTCCCCTGTCTCGTCGAGGGCCGCGTCCAGGAAGTGGCCGGCGGGTTCGACCTCCGCGATCCGCTCCAGTTGCAGGCGCTCGGGGTCGAGACTGAAGCCCCGGCGAAACCGATCGAGGTACCGCAGCGCCTCACAGTCGAGGACGAACTTCTCGGGCGAGACGGTCTCGTAGGACTCGAGGATGCCGGCGGCGTGCAGCACGTAGTCGACGCCCGCCATGTCCGTGACCGTCTGGACAAGCATCGACTCGAATCCGCTCTGGTAGTCCAGCGCCTTGGCGTCGGTCAGGCCGCCGCCGGCCCGCGTCGGCACGCCGTAGTAGCGCCCCAGCTGGGCGGCGGCGGCGACGACCAGCGCCGACTCGGGACTGCCGATCGACAGCGAGCCGTGGCGCGTGTCGATGTTCGAGGTCGGCACGCCGTAGACGACCGGCGTCCCGGGGTTGATCTGCTGGGCGAGCGCGATGCCCACGAGCGTCTCGGCGTTGGCCTGTGCGATGGAGGCGGGCAGCGTCTCCGGGCCCGAGGCGCCGGCCATCGTGAACGACGAGACCAGCACCGGCTGGCCGGCCTCGGCGAAGGCCATCAGCCCGGCGAGCATCTCGGCGTCGATCCGCCGGGGCGGGACCGTGTTGACCAGCCCCGCGACGTACGGTTTCCCGAGGTCCCGGTCGCCGACGGCGATGCCGACCATGTCGAGACACTCCCGCGCGCGGGTCCCGCCGCGGGCGGTCGCCATGACTGGCTGGTCCGACAGCGCGAGCGAGCGTTTGAGCATCGCGAAGTGTTTCTTGCGGTCGTCGACGTCCGCGGGCTCGCAGACGCTGTAGCCCGTGCAGTTGATGACGTCCTCGACGTGGGCGAGTTTGGTCAGCGCCTCGTAGTCCGACAGCCGGGAGCGGCGCCGCCCGTCGCCGAGCGTGTAGACGTACGGCGGCCCGTATCCGGGCGCCCGCACCGGTCCGGCGTCCCCGCCGACCGGGAGGTCCTTCTCCGGGTTGCGGGCGTGGAGGACGAACTCGGTGGGCGCCGCTGCGAGGCTCTCTTCGATGACCGCTCGCGGAATCGTCACGACGTCGTCGTCGCCGACCTCTGCGCCGCGGGCGCGAAACACCGCCCGCGCACGCTCGTGATCGAGCTGGATGCCCAGTTCGGCGATGATGTGCATCGACGCCTCGTGGATGGATTCCAGCCCCCGCTCGTCCAGCCGTTCGAGCGGGGCGACGTCCGTCGTCCCGGCGGGTTCGTTCACGCGGCCCGGTAGTGTCAGTCTCCTCATAAGGGTTTCAGATGGGCCATGCAGGCACCCGTTCGGACTCGTCGTATCTCTTTACTGACTGGTTGTAATTCGGCTGGGCGACGACCGGGGCACGGGTTTTCAAATAGCTTCGGCCGGGAGAGGTGATATGGAGTACCACGAGGCGGTCAACACGCTGGAGGGGTTGCGGCGCGTCCGCCCCAAGCTCGGGACCGAGACGACGGCCTCGTTGCTGTCGTTTCTGGAGGTGCCCTACGGGGACCTCGCCGCGATCCAGATCGCCGGCTCGAACGGCAAGGGCAGCACCGCCCGCATTCTCGAACGGATCCTGACCGAGGCCGGCCTCGACGTCGGGCTGTACACGTCCCCGGATCTCAACGACGTCCGCGACCGCGTGCGCGTCTGCGGACGCCCGATCCCGAAACACCAGGTCGTCGCGTTCGTCGAGGACGCCTGGCCCTTCGTCGTCGAGCGGTCCGTCGAGGGATCGGCACCCACGTTCTTCGAGGTGACGACCGCCATGGCGCTGTGGCACTTCGCCCGCGAGGACGTCGACGTCGCGATACTGGAGGTGGGCATCGGCGGCCGGTACGACGCCACGAGCGTCGTCGACCC
>JAHENO010000148.1 GCA_018609945.1 Haloarculaceae archaeon
CCTGTTCGCTCGTCATCGCGGCCGCCCGCAAGTGGACGCGCCTGGAGGCCGAACAGCCCCGGACCTACGAATTCGAACTCACGCCCAGCGAGAAGGAACAGCTCGAGGAGATCATCGACGCCGTCGCCGACGGCCGGGTCGACGACATCCGCGAGGCCGACTTCGAGGACGGCGCCAACCGCTACCGTGCGCGGTTCCTCCGCGCCAAGCGCGTCTCGGATGGGAACCTGTGTGGCGTGCCGACCGACCGGGAGTCGGACGAGGACTCTCCCCCGGACGAGTGACCGCCGGATGCGTTCGCGCCACCACTTCCCCATCTCGCTCGCGGTCGGGTTCGGCCTCGCGGCCACTCTCTCGACGCCGCTGCCGTGGCCGGCCCTCGTCGCTGGCGCGGCCTTGCTCGGGACCGCGGTGGACCTCGATCACTTCCTTATCGCCCGCGTCCGGACGGGGTCCTGGGAGCCACTCCGTCGGTGTCTGACCGACCCGCGGATGGGGCTGCTCGAACAGGACGAAATCTTCGAGGACGGCGACGTCGGGACGCTGACGCGGCTGGGAAGCCACCTCGTCATTACGGCGGCCCTGGTCGCCGCGCTCGCTCTCATCGAGCGGTCACTGGCCGTCGCCGCGGGTGTCGTGCTCGCCGTTCACGTTCTCTCGGACGTGGTCTGGGACCTGTGGCGGTGGCAGCGAGGGATCGACAGGTAGTGCCCCTGTGTCTGGGCGGCCCGCGGGGGCGCCTACTCGATCCGTTCCGACGACTCCTCGTATCGCGTCGCGAGTTCCCGGTAGTGCTTTGCGGCGACGGCGGTGTCGGGGTCCTCGAGGTCGGTCTTGACGGACGCTGGCGCGCCGACAGCCAGCGTCTCCGGTGGAATCTCGGTCCCTTCGGTGACGACGCTGCCGGCGGCCACGACGGCGCGCTCGCCGATATGGGCGTCGTCGAGGACGACGGCGTTCATCCCCACCAGTGCCTCCTCGGCGACGGTCGCCGCGTGGACGATGGCGCTGTGGCCGACCGTCACCGACGGTTCGAGGACGGCGTCCTCGTGGAGGACGGCGTTGTCCTGGACGTTGGCGCCCTCCCCGACGACGATCCGCCCGTTGTCCCCCCGGAGAGTTGCGTTGGGCCAGACGCTCGCTTCCGCTTCGAGGACGACGTTGCCGACGACGACCGCCGCCGGGTCGACGTAGGCCGACTCCGCGACCGACGGGGTCGTCCCCTCGAAACTGCGGAGCATCTCACTCGTCGCCGACGCGGATGACCTGCACCAGCGAGTAGACCGGGACGCCCTCGATGTCCTCGAGACCCTGCTTGTCGACCAGCACCACGCAGGCGACGGGTTCGCCCCCATGTGCCCGGACCGCCTCGACAGTCTCGGTCAGCGTCGTCCCGCTCGTGACGGTGTCGTCGACCACGTAACACTCGCGGTCGCGGATGTCCGCGAAGTTCCGCGAGAACCCCCCGCCCTGACTCCCGCCGTCGCCGTCGTCCCACTGGTGTTTGCTGGGTGCGTACGTGCCAAGGTCGGTGTCGAGCTCGCGCGCGACGGTCGTCGCCAGCGGCACGCCTGCCTTCTCGACGCCGATGGTGAGGTCGACGTCGGTCCCCTCCTTCGAGAGCAGGTCGGCCATGGCCGCGCCGGCGTGGTACAGCCGGGTCGAATCCCGCCCGATGGCACACCAGTCGACGTGGATGTCCTCCGGCCCGCCGGCAGGTGCCGGCCGTGCCTCGGTGGGTGCGCTGGCGTCGCCGCGCTCGACCAGCCAGCTCGCGGTCTCCCGGGAGACGTTGAGTTCGTCCGCGATCTCGCCCTTCGAGAGCCCCCGCTCGGCGAGGTCGGCCGCGCTCCGTATCAGGTCGTCGACGTTCTTCATGCCGTCGTCTTTCGGGGGCACCCGTATGGACCTTTCCACTACCGTTTTGTATCCGGCCCCAGTGGTCCCGTACATGACTCGCTCCGCTCGGGCGTCCGCGACGAGAGCCGCCCGCGACGCGGTTCCGTTCCTCGTCATCACCGCCGTCTGGATCGTCGTCATGCTGGTCGTCTACGCGCTCTTCTTGCTCTCGAAACCCGCAGACGTGGCCTACAGCCCCGCGATCCACGCCTCCGTGTTCGTGCCGCCGCTCGTGGGCTTTGTCGGCCACACTGTCCACGAGATCCGGCAGGGGTGACCGATCCGGCCCGCTGCGACGGGGCTGGTCGAGACCGCTGACCGACCTCTACCCGGAGGTATATGCCGCCACCCCACCAGGCGTCCGTATGGACCTGCTGGACGAGCAACTGGTCCCCGAGGACGCGCGGGGGGCCAAGCGCGAGGCCCGCGAGTTCGCGGCCGAGCACATCGAACCGAACGCCGCGGAGTGCTTCGAACGCGGGGAGTACCCCTGGGACGTGCTGGAGGCGGGGATGGACACGGACCTCGTCGCGCAGGACCTCCCGGAGGAGTACGGCGGACGGGGCCTCTCGTTGCACGAGATACTCGCCATTGCCGAGGAATTCTACCGTGCGGACGCCGGGCTCGCGCTCACGTTGCAACTGGCGAGTTTCGGCGCGGACCTCGTCGTCGAGTACGGCACCGACGAGCAGGCAGCGGAGTACGTCCGCCCGGTCGCCGAGAACGAGCAGCTCACCGGCCTGGCTGTCTCGGAACCCGAGACCGGCAGCGACCTCGCGGGGATGTCGACGACCGCCAGGAAGGAGGGCGACGAGTGGGTGCTGAACGGCGAGAAGTACTGGATCGGCAACGGCGTCGAGGCCGACTGGTTGACGGTCTACGCGAAGACGGGCGACGGCGAGGACCGGTATGGCAACTACTCGCTGTTCGTCGTCCCGACGGACACCGACGGCTACGAGGCCGAGCACATCCCCGAGAAGATGGCGATGCGCGCCTCCAAACAGGCCCACGTCGACTTCGACGAGTGCCGGATCCCCGCGGAGAACCTGGTGGGCGTCGAGGGCACGGGCTTCTACATGCTGGCGGAGTTTTTCAACAAGGGCCGGCTGGTCGTCGGGGGACACGGCCTGGGCCTCGCGGCG
>JAHENO010000149.1 GCA_018609945.1 Haloarculaceae archaeon
AACCCAGCAGCACCATCACACCGCTGCCGGCCGGCTCCTCGCCTCCGCCGTATCCCGGTCCCCAGTACGGGCAGGCGCTCGCGCAGGGGGCCACCCGGCCTGAATGGGAAGGAGGGAAGTACCGCCTCACCGTCGACCTTGAGGAGGCGTTCCCCAAAGCCTGCTGTTACCAGCTAGAACTGCGAGCCTGGAAGCGAACGCTCGTCGACTGCAGTCACCGCCACTGGAACATCAGCGAGTACACGATCGGTTTCGGCGTCTGATCGGCACTGCCCCACTGACCAGAACAGAGTCAGTGTGGCCATCGTTTTCTGTGAAATCTCGGAAAATCCCGGAAAGAGCCACGGCCAATACCGCAAGAGCCAGAAAAGCGTTACACGAGACCACCACCCGATGCTGTCTCCCTGGAGTGGTCGCCAGCGATATCGAAGACGGTGACGACGCCTAACCGGGCACCGCCGGCCGATTGGGGACTCGCGGGGCTGCGCAGTCAGATCAGGCCCCGGAAGCAGTACCGCCATTTGTGAACTATTTTCAAACTAGAAAATGCTAACATTTTTTGTGTAAGCTATAGACGAAAAATACATGATAAACCGTCGCCGGCTCATTCGACTGGGGGGAGGAGTTGGAGTACTTACCCTTGCCGGCTGTAATACCCTTCTTCCCGAACCGAACGGGTCCGCCGATGGTCCGACCGAGACGCCGACGGTCGGACCCGAGACGAAGCGACCCTGCGAATTTCCGCCCTTTGAGCAATCGCGTGAGGAGAAACAACGGCTCGCGCGACGCATCGACGCTATCGCGACGGACATCCAGGAAGAACGCCGCGTTGACGGGACGCTTCGGGCCGTCTCCGACGGGATGAGAGCAGGCCGGATCCCGGAGGAGAAGGCCAGCGAATCGGTCGAGCGGATGAAACTGGGAGAGTACGTGACCGAAACGCTGCTCGCTGGAATGGGTCCAGACGTCGCGGAAATCGCACCAGAACAGTTCGGTGAGAACCCGGCGGCGAATCCCGAACTGAATATCTCCGGCGACATGGTCGAATCCAGCCTCAATCTCCTCACCGCAGTCTTCCTCTCCGACCTGACACTCAACAAGGTCGCCAGGCATCTCCCCAGTAGATTCCGCAGCACGTTCGATACCGCAAAGCAAAAGCTCGCTAAGATCATCGATTGGGCCGCAGATACGTTTTTGGGCCGGTTCGACGAACTGGCCGATCAGGTGAGGAAACGTGGGAGCGAGATCGCCGAATTCGTCCTCGGATATGCGCTCGCGAAGGGAGCCGATGAAGGCGTCGGCTTCGCTGACGATATTGTAGGAGAACTACTGGTTTCGAGCGATGGCGACAATCGAGTATTGGAGCGGGTACTGAATGTCCGGGAAGCACTCGCCCGAGAGATTGTCGCTTTTTATGAGGACGAACTCCCCGGGAAGTCCATCGAGGACAAACTCGTAGAGCTAGACGAGTCGCTCGGACCGAACGAGAGCGGAACCATCGAACTGGAGGGATCGTTTTGCGGAGCGATGCGTGGTTCGGAGGTGGCGATCAACGGGACGAACGAACGACTGACTGTCGCCAAGCGGGTTACCGAAGCCATCGAAAGGGCCCTCCGCATCGTGGATGGGCTCGAGACGATCGTTGCCCTGATTCTCGCCACGGGCTTTCTCAGCATCGCTTCTCTCACAGTAGAGCTCGCGTTTCTGCTCGTGCACATCGGCGGGAACCTCATGGGGATCGGGACTGGAGCCTTCGAGATCGGCGAGGCGATCAAAAAACACCATCAGGGACTCGACGCCGTTATTACTGGAGGGGGGTGACTCCCGGTGCCGAGTGAAGAACTGCCGGGTCTCTTGGCCACGTTTGCGGACGCTGTCGAGAGAAATGACGTCAGGGCAGCAGAGCAAACGCTCGACAGGATCGAGTCGATTTACAGAGAGATAGACACGACCGAGCGCATCAAGCAGCAGAAAGCGCTCACTGCGCGGGATACGACCGAAACCGAAACCGACACGCGAGAGCGTCTGGATCGGTTTGCCCAGGGCGTCGTCGCCACGGACCTCAGTCGTTCGGGATTACTGGTGAGTGGTACCCTCTACATTGCGGACCCCTCCCAGGTTCCAGCGGACAGGCTCGCAGACCGCGCCCGAGATCTGGCGTCCCAGGAGAGTAACTTGACCGACCTCGGGCGTGCGGTTTCGGACACGCTCGAATCGATGGAGTTTCCCCCGCTAGTCGCTATCACGGAGGCCGACATCGTCGCGAGCGAGGAGACGGTGACCGAGGGTGACAAGCCGAAAGGAACACCCTTCAGGTTCTCCCTCCGGGTGCGAAACGTCGGTGACCGCGGCGCGGAGGAGATCACGGTATCCCAAGAAGCCTCCGTCGTGGAAGACATCACGGGGTCTCGCGGGTCGGAGGTGTCCGTATCTCCCGACAGCGTTCCGCTCGGCAGCCTCGAACCCGATCGAGAGGCGTCTGCGTCGTTCGACGTGAGGCCGACCAGCGCGGGACGGTACGAAATCACGTTCACGGCGACTCCCGCCAACGCAAACGATGACACACGAGATGTCACCTTCGAGGTCGTGAACAAAGCCGGGGCGGCGGCCAATGCCCAAAGGTCACTGGAAGACTTGATCGAGCGGATCGACGAAAGTGCTGAAGTGACAGGAGAGACAGAACAGTCCGTGTTATCGACCCTGGGGAACGCTGCGGAGTCCCTCACCGAGGCGGAAGATCTTATCGAGCAAGGCAGTGACGGGGAAGCGAACGCCGCGCTGGAGGAATCGTCACAGATTCTCGAATCGTTCCTCGATTCCCTAACCACTGGAGAAGTGTCTGCGTGGGACGCAAGCCGATCGTTCACCCGGGGAGTGGCGAATCAGACCGAAGGCGTCATTGACCAGATTGACCTCGCACGAATGGCCCAGATATGAATCGCTGGTCGTGTCGAGCGATCGGAAATCAGTCCGTCGAGGCCTCTGAACCGAGCCACGCGAACAGCCGGGTCCGCATCCGCCGTTCGGCCCGCTCGGAGAAGATGTGTCCCTCGGCGTCGAACTTCTCCAGGAGCACGTCCGTCCCCAGCGCCCGGGCGGCCTCGAAGCTGTCCGCCACGGGCACCGACTCGTCGCTGGCACCGTGGAATATCGCCACGGATACGTCCACGCCGGCAACCACGTCCGCGAACGGATAGCCGTCGAAGTCGGCGAAAAAGCGGCCGTCGATCCGGCGGCCGTCCTCGAATTCGCAGACGCCGTCGCGCTCGACGGTCTCCCGGTAGCCCGCGAACGAGCGGTTGTACGTGACCGGTGCCCGCGTCCCCACCGCCGCGACCCTGTCGTCGTCGGCCGCGGCGTGGAACGCGACCTTGCCACCGAAACTCGACCCGAACAGGGCGTACGACGCGGGGCCGAAGTGGTCGACGACTGCGGCGAGGTCCGCGAGTTTGTCCGACAGCGCCTGGTCGACGAACGAACCGTCGGCCTCGCCACACCCGCGGAAGTCGAACCGGACGGCGTGGTACCCCTCGTCGACGGCGCGGCGACAGCGCCGCGCGTAACTGCCGGACTTGTCGCTGAGGAAGCCGTGACAGAAGACGAACCACCGGTCCGACGGGCCGCGATGGTGGACCGCCACGACGTGCTCGCCGTCCGCGACCTCGATCCGGTGACGGCTGGGCTCACCACTGTCGGTCATCGCCACCTCCCGGCGGGCGGTCGTGCCCGCGCGTCCCGTCGGCCTCGACTGGGTCGCTGGGGCCGCCGTCTGTCCCGGCAGACACGCCGGTGTCTCTGTCGGCTCCGGTGGATTCGTACACGTTGTACGTGCCGTCGTCGTAGATGTCCTCGTCGGTGTGTCGGTCACTCCGTTCGAGGAGGTACGCAAACGCACCGAACAGCGGCACGACGAGCGCGATGGTGCCCCACTTCCAGCGGCTCATCCCGGTCCGTCCGGCGTCGTAGACGGTCCCGGCCACGATGAGGAGGTGCCAGAAGGCCGGAATCCCGACGAGGACGACCAGCAGATGGCGCATCGCTTTTGCTTCGGACTATGGACAGGTAAATCGACCGGCGGGCGACAGTCGTGCACGTCGGTCGGGACACCAGCCGTGTGTCGGGGGTCGCCGGACTGATATCTGTCGACCCCGTAGCCCGGGTCGTGACAGACACCGACACACCGGAGGGGTGGGCAGACCGACTCCGGGATAACCGCGCAGAGAAGGACCGTTTCTTCTCGGAGCACCGCCAGTCGCCCATCCCGCCGGAGGAGCGCGACGACTTTTCCGGACTGATCTACTTCGATCCGGACCCCGCCTACCGCGTGGCGGCGGCCGTGACCGTCCCCGACGACCCGGACACGGTCGAGATGGAGACGACCGACGGCCGGACGGTCCCGTACCGCCGCGTCGTCACGTTCACTTTCGAACTCGACGGCGAGTCCCACGACCTGCACGGGTACCGTCGTGAGGGGGAGGACGAGGAGAGCATCTTCGTCCCCTTCCGGGACAAGACGACGGGCCAGGAGACCTACGAGGGCGGGCGGTACATGGACCTCGAACCGGAGCGGGAACTGACGGACTGCGACCGGGTGACGGTCGATTTCAACCTCGCGTACGCGCCGTTCTGTGCCTACAGCGAGACGTTCGCCTGCCCACTCCCGCCGGCGGAGAACTGGCTGGAGGCGGCCATCGAGGCCGGCGAGCGCGTCCGCTGACTGCCCTGGCTACTCCCGAGTTTCGACCTCGGCGTTCGGTGCGTGCCGTTTCACCCCGTAGACTGCTTCCGCCGCCCCGGGGCGGGAGGCGTAGCCCTGCCCGCCGTCGGCGAGAACGTTGGCGTTGCGGTGGCGGAGTCGCCAGCGCCACTTCTCGTCAGCGTCCTCGTAGATCTCGAACGCGGCGCTGCCGATATCGAGATGCGACGCGTCGGGAGCGTACTGCCGGACCCGGGCGACCGCCTCCTCGGCCGCACTCTCCGAGGAATAGCCCTGCCCGCCGTCGGCGATGATGTTGCCGTTGCGGTGGCGGAGTCGCCAGCGCCACTTCTCGCCGGCGTCCTCGTACACCTCGAACTCCGCGTTGCTGCCCTCGGGGGCGTTCGAGCGGACGCTGTCGACGCCCTGGAGCGCCTTCTGCCGGGAGGCGTAGCCCTGCCCGCCGTCGGCGAGGATGTTGCCGTTCTCGTGGACGAGTCGCCAGCGCCACTTCCCGGCAGCGTCCCGATAGAGTTCGAACGCGACCGGGTCGAGCCGCAGGTAATCGGCGGGCTTGACGTACTCGCGGACGCGCTCGACGGCGGTCTCGACCCCCTCCGAGGTGGCATAGCCCTGCCCGCTGTCGGCGATGATGTTGCCGTTGTCGTGTCGCAACCGCCAGCGGTGCTTGCCAGCCGCGTCCTCGTAGACCTCGAACGTGGCCTGGCTCTCGGCCTCGTGGAGCACCACCGGCGCGTCCTCACCCTCGGTTGCCTCGTCGGGTTCGTCGACATCGACGGGCGCTGGTTCGATGTCCACGAGCGGCGCCCCGAACGCGTCCCGGCGGACGGCGGTGAGCCCCTGCTTGGCTTTCTGCCGGGAGGCGTAGCCTTCCCCGGAATCGGCGATGACGTTGCCGTTGCGGTGGCGCAACCGCCAGCGGTACTCGCCGGCGGCGTCCTCGTAGCGCTCGAACTGGGACTGGCTCGCACGGATGCGTTCGAGGTCCACTTCCAGGGCGGCCCGCTGCTCGGCCTCGGCGGCGGCGTCGCCGACCGCCTCGACGCGCTCGGTTTCGGCCTGCTCCCTGGCGGCTCGCTCGGTCTCGAGCTCCGCTTCGAGGTCTTCGACCGACCGACCGGCGGTCACGAGCGGGACGCCGATCCCGCCCAGCGCGACCACCGCCAGACCGACCGCGTAGACCGTGATTATCGCGTCGGCCTGGCCGGCACCGCGCACCCAATCCTGCGGATACGCGACGAAGAACCACGCGATGGCCACCAGCCCGACCAGAACGCCGAGATAGGTCAGGTACGTGGCGCGCTTCTCCAGGTGGAGCCTGATGATCGGCCCGGCGACGATGAACAGCAATCCCAGCGCACCCAGCGCGATGCCGGCTCCCCGGGACAGGTCTGCGCTGCTCGAACTCGACAGGAAAAAGAGGATGCCGAGCAGTCCCGCGAGGACGCCAATGACGAACAGCCAGTAGCCGTGCGCCTCGTCGCTCGTCGCCGGTTCCCCGATGCGGTTGCTGTACCACTCGACCAGCACGCCAGCACTCTCAGAGGGCATGTCCCATAAGAGTTGAATGCGGTCCGGCTTAACAGTCGTGGCTGGCTGTCCTGTTGAGGTCATAGTCCGAGCCGAGCAATCCCCTGCTCTCGTTCATACTGCCGGCTATACGCCCGTGAGAAATTTCGACCACCCGTGGTGTCGAATATCTTCACGAAGTTATAGCCGGCAGTATCAGCGTTCCGTATGCCAGGCGTCAGACGGTCGTCAGACGTCGCCTTGGGCTTTAATACGGCAGAACACGCGGTATACGGTGTGCCGACGTTTCGTTCAGACCCCCTCGACGAACTGGTGATTCCGGACGGCACGACCGTCGAGGAACACGACCTGGTGACCGAGCGGGACGTCATCGTGGGCGGTCAGAGCACCGTCGGGTTCGGGGTCCGCGGCCGGAACGTCATCGCGGGCGAGCGCGTCAGTTTCGGCGGCCACATCGAGGCCGCGGGCGATTGCCGGCTGGACATGTGGTGTGACGTCGCCGAGGACGTCCTCGTCGGCGAGGACGCCTATCTGGGCGAGCGTGTCCACGTCGGCGGCGAACTGAAAGTGGCCGGGGACCTCGACATCGGCGACGACGTCGACATCGAGGACGGCTTCGAGGCCAACGGCTGGATCGTCATCCGGAACCCGATGCCGACACTCGTCTTCCTGTTCATCTACCTCTCGCAATTGCTGCGCATCGGCGAGGAGGAGGCCGCCGAAGAGATGCTGGCGGCGATGGTCGAGGGCGCGGACCGCGAGAACGAACCCGTCGTCATCCCGCGGGGCGCGCACGTGAGCGACGACACCTGGCGCGTCTCGACGCCGGCCCGCGTCGGCGACGACTGCCGCCTCCACGGGAACCTCCGGGCCGGTTCGCTCGTCGTCGGCCGCCGGACCGACGTCTTCGGGAGCCTCCGCGCGAAGGAGGGCATCGCCGTCGGCGCCGGGACGCAGGTCACCGGCAACGTCACGACCCGCGACGGGACAGTCCGGGTGGGGCCCGACGCGCACGTCCGCGGGGACGTCTCCGGGGAGTTCGTGGAGTTCCACCACGACGCCGAAATCGAGGGCGCAATCCGCGCGTCCGAGGAGACGACCATCGTCTCCGAACCGGTGCTCGACGACTCGGCCGTCGAATCCGTCGAAGCCGCTGTCGGATCCGACGCCGGTGACGCCTCGGACGAAGACGTCGACGGCGAGTCGGCGCACGATATCGAGCCGACGGCCGACGGGTCCCCGGAGGACGACGGGGACGCTCGCAAAGAGCCCGAGACGACCGGCGCGACTGACTGACCGAAACGCAGTTCCCGGCCCCGCGGATAGGGAGGGATATGCTCTCTCTCGCGCTGGCCGGGAAACCGAACGCCGGCAAGTCTACCTTCTACCGGGCGGCGACGATGGCCGACGTCGAGGTCGGCAACTATCCCTTCACGACCATCGAGCCCAACCGCGGGGTCAGTCACGTCCGCACCGACTGCCCCTGCCTGGACCGCGAGGAGCGGTGCGGGGCAGAGAACTGCCGGGACGGCAAGCGGTACGTCCCGGTCGAACTGCTGGACGTGGCAGGCCTGGTCCCGGGTGCCCACGAGGGACGCGGGCTGGGCAACCAGTTCCTAGACGAACTCACGACCGCCGACGCAATCCTGCACGTTGTCGACGCCTCCGGCGGGACCGACGCGGAGGGCGAACCGGTCGAGGTCGGCGAACACGACCCCGTCGAGGACCTCGAATTCGTCGAGGAGGAGATGGACCGGTGGCTGGCGGGCATCGTCGAGCGCAACTGGGAGACCATCGAGCGCCAGTCCCGGTCGCCCGACTTCGACATCGACGAGGCACTCACCGAGATGCTGACCGGCGTCGGCGCCACGGCGGCCGACGTCGCGGCCGTCCTCCGGCGGGTCGACTATCCGGAGGACCCTATGGCGTGGGACGACGCCGACCGACGACGCCTCGCGCGCGAACTGCGCGCACAGACGAAACCGATCATCGTCGTCGCCAACAAGGCCGACGTCGCGCCCCGCGAGGCCCTCGACCGCCTGCAGGAGTCTGCCGAGACCGTCATTCCCGCCACGGCCGAGGGGGAACTCGCCCTCCGCCGGGCCGCGGAGACGGGCGTCGTCGACTACGACCCCGGCGACGCCGACTTCGAGATCGTCGGCGGAGTGAGCGACTCCCAGGCCGAGGGACTCGAGCGCATCCGTGGGGTGATCGAGGAGTGGGGTGGAACGGGCGTCCAGAGAGCTCTCGATACGGTGGTCTACGACGTGCTCGATCGGATCACGGTCTACCCCGTCGAGAACGAGACACACTGGACCGACGGCCAGGGGAACGTCCTGCCGGACGCGCACCTGCTCCCCGCGGGCGCGACGCCGCTCGACCTCGCGTACGCAGTCCACTCCGACATCGGCGACGGATACCTCTACGCCGTCGACGCCCGCGACGGCCGCCGGATCGGCGAGGACCACGAACTCGCGGAGGGCGACGTCGTCAAGATAGAGAGCACTGTCGGGTAGCTGCCGCCCACTACCCCGTGGTTTATATCCGCCCAGCCTGCTGGGAGCAACCGCCTCCCGCGGACGGCACGTAGGGGCGCGTGGAGACGAAACGATGACCGAACACGACACGAGAGCCGAGAATCGAACGGACCAGTCCTGCGAGTGCTGTACCGGCGCCACCAGCACAGAGAGTACCACCGACACGACGGCGGGCCACTGGCTCGGCGACGCCGACCCCATGACTGCGGAGTTACCGGACGCTGTCGGGGAGTCGTTGGGCCGGTTCCTGGGCGAGGGGTCGGTCGACTCCCTCGGCGAGTGGATCGAACGCGTACGGCGCCGCGTCGGCGGCAGCTCGATCGACGTCGCGGACCTGTGCCACGCCGACGGCGAGACGCCCCACCGCGGAACCGTCGGCGGCGAGACCTACCACTTCCAGTGTTTCTACGACGCGGTGGTCCTCGCGGCCCTGACCGAGGACCACGTCGACGTCCGGACCGAGAGCCCGGGCGGGACAGTCATCGAGGCAAGGGCCGAGGGGACCGACGACCTCCGCGTCTCGCCGGAGGGAGCAGTCTTCTCCTTCGGCGTCGAGACGGCGGTCGACCCGCCGGCCGGTAACGGCCCATCCCACGCCGACATGTACGGGGCGGTCTGTCCGTACGTGAAGGCGTTCCCCGACCGGGACGCGTACGAGCAGTGGGCGGAGACGACTGACGGAGCGACCGTCGCGATGCCGCTGGCTGGCGCGACGGACATCGCCAGGGCGCTGATCGAGTGATCTTATAAATCCCCCCACCGTGCGAGGAGTGACGCCCAGGGACCTGGCACGTCTGTCTCGGGATGGGTGCATTCCGGATGAACACGCTTCCACCGCGCTCCCCTCGCCGCCCCGCCACCCCACCACGCGAGGGAGTTCGCCGCCGCGCGCCGTCCCTCCTGCGTTCGCTGGCTGTCGCCGCTCTCATCCCCGGGTCGCTCGTCGCGCTATCGGCCCTCCAGACCGCACCCGCCGGCACCGCCGGCGCTGTCGCCCTGGCCGCGGGTGTGGTCGCTATCCTTCGCGCCAGGTCGTGAGACGGATTGCTGTCGCTCGGCACCGCCGACACGGAGCGGACGGATATTCGACGGGTCCACAGTTCGGCAGCGTACTTTATTAACAGCGGCCCGTCAACTGGGCACATGGACATCAGGGAGGCTCGACCGGACGACCAGGCGGCGATACGGGAGATCACCAAGCGCTCGCTCGAGAGCTCGTACTCGCTGAGTCCGACCACCATCGAGGGAGCCGTCGAGGAGTGGTACGGCGAGGAGCGATACGAAGGGAAGATCGCGGACGACGGGACGCTCTTGCTGGTCAGCGAGGTCGACGGCGTGGTCGGCTTCGCCGAGGGCGTCCTCGTCGCGGAGGGCGGGCAGGCCGACCTGCTGTGGCTGCACGTCCACCCCGACCACCGGGGCCAGGGTATCGGGCAGGAACTGTACGAGCACACCGAGCAGCGCCTGGAGGAGATGGGCGCGGAGTACTTGCGCGGACGGGTGCTGGCGGACAACCAGATGGGCGCCACCTTCTACGAGGAGCGGGGGTTCGAGCAGGTCGACGACGAACACATCGAGATCGACGACGACCGCTACGTGGAGTACATCTACTCGAACGCGGTCTCACGGCAACTCAGGAGCCTCGTCACCGACGACGGGCGCGTCGTCTACGTCGACCGGACCGACGAGGAGGTCGGCTCGGACGCCCCGTTCAACGTCGTCCTCGAGGACCCCGAGGGCGAGACCCACTACGGCTACTTCTGTACGAACTGCGAACAATTGGCAAACGCCATGAGCGCCAACGGCCGCATCAAGTGCGCCAGCTGTGGCAACACCCGCAAACCGACGCGGTGGGACGCGAGCTACCTGTAAGCCAACGCTTAGTATCCCTTCCGACGATCAGCAACCATGAGCAACCAGACTGCCAGTGCGGTGATGACCTCGCCGTTCGTGACCGTCAACCCCGAAGAC
>JAHENO010000150.1 GCA_018609945.1 Haloarculaceae archaeon
GCATACCAGGTCATCGAGGAGCAATTACTACAAACTAACGACGCACAAAACTACGTCTTTCACTACCTCCGCAACGGCGGCCAGGAGTCGTCCGGGTAGCAACGCTGTCTCTCCCCCTCTTTGTCCGGAGCGGGCGCCGGAGCCTCGCCCCGTAATAAATGACATGATACATCATACCAAATCTATACTCGTGCAGAGGTGGGTAATGTGACTGGACTTCCAGTGCACCCAGACAGCCCCAACAAGCAGTGAGCATCCAGCCAGCCAACCCGCTTGGAAGTCCACTGTCCGATGCTCCTCCCGTTGCTCTCCGTTGCGCCGCATTCGGACCTCCATCTTTTGGCGGTGTCGCTCGAAGTGTCTTTTTTCACGGTGTCGCTCGAAGTGACCGTATGAGCGACCGCAGGCGGGCACACGTGTACGTCTCCGGCACGGTACAGGGCGTGTACTTCCGCGCGACGACCCGGGATGAGGCACGGAAGCGGGACGTCGACGGGTGGGTACGGAACCTGCCCGACGGCCGCGTCGAGGCAGTGTTCGAGGGCTCACCCGCGGACGTCGCGGAGATGATCGAGTTCTGCCACGAGGGGAGCCAGGCCGCCCGCGTCGAGAACGTCGACGTCACCGACGAGGAACCCCAGGGCGAGGACGGCTTCGAGGTCCGCTGGTGATACGACGCCGGCGGATCGTGCGTTCGGTCGGGCTCGCATTCTGTGGGGTGCTCGCCGGCTGCAGCGACGACGACGAGCCGGGGCCGGGACTGTACGCGTCGAACGCGCAGGTCATCCACAGACGTGGCGACGACCGTCTCGACTATCCGGAGGACGTCCTCGTCCGGGTCACCGTCGAGAACACGACGCCGGACCGCCAGGAAGCGACGCTACGGACGACGCTGGAGCACCTCGACGAGAGCGGCGAGACACCCGCAGTCGTCGATTCCTGGACCGACGAGCGGGACATCTCGATTTCGCGAGGTACCTCGCGGCCGTACTTCGTCCTCTTCGAGGCTGTCCTCGGGACAGACGGCGCAGATGCCGCGCTCCGGGCCCGTGCGACGATGGTCTGATCCCTCCAGCGGCCCGCTCCTGTATCCACTCTCCCCCACTCTTTATTCGTCCCCGCTCGTAGCGCCGGCTATGATCACGGGCACCGAAATGGGTGTCGTGGACGAGAACGCGGCAGCCCTCGGCGTTCCGCGGAAACAACTGATGGAGTCGAGCGGTCACGCGGTGGCACGAGCGGTCAGGGGGGTGGTCGATCCCGGCAGTTCTGTCACGGTCGTCGCCGGGCGGGGCAACAACGGCGGCGACGCCCTCGTCGCGGCGCGGTTCCTCGACGACTACGACCTCCGGGTGCTCCTGCTGGGGCGTGCCGAGACCATCACCACGGACATCGCACGGGAAAACTGGGTCGCCCTCAAGCGAAACGAGTACGACACCGAGGAGGTCCGGGACTCGTCGGCGCTTCGCCTCGGCGACCCGGACCTGTTCGTCGACGCCATGCTCGGGACGGGCATCAGCGGCAGTCTGCGCGAACCGGCAGCCTCGGCCGCCCACACGATGAACGACAGCGACGTGCCGGTACTCTCGGTCGACGTCCCCTCGGGACTCGACGCCGACACCGGCACGCTCGCCGCCAACGCCGTCGCGGCCGACCACGTCGTCACGTTCCACGACACGAAGCCCGGGCTACCCGACCTCGACGCGACGGTGACGGTAGCAGATATCGGTATCCCAGAGGCCGCCGAGACGTTCGTCGAGCGCGGCGACCTGCTGCGCCTTTCGCGCGACCCCGCCAGTCACAAGGGGCAAAACGGCGAGGTCCTGGTCATCGGTGGCGGCCCGTACGTCGGCGCGCCAGCGCTCGCCGCACAGGCCGCGCTCCGGGCGGGGGCGGACCTCGTCAGAGTCACCTGTCCGACGTCGGTCGCCCACGAGATACAGGGCTACCGCGAGGACATCATCCTCCGGCCGATGGAGGGCCGGAAGTTCGAACCGGGACACGTCGGGCCCGTCCTCGAGTTCGCGTCCGAACACGACGTCGTCGTCATCGGTCCCGGCCTCGGCAGCGACGACGAGACCCTGGAGGCCACGCGGGCCATTCTCGACGGGTACGGCGGCCGGGCGGTCGTCGACGCCGACGCCCTCCAGGTCGTGCCCGGACTCGACACCGACGCGACGCTGGTCTGTACACCCCACCAGGGCGAACTGGTCGAGATGGGCGGCGAGACGGCCGAGGACTGGGAGGACCGGACGGACCTGGTCGCGTCCTTCGCGGCCGAGTTGGGCCACACGCTCCTGGTGAAGGGACGGTACGACGTCGTCTCTGACGGCGACCGGACGCGTGTCAGCCGCACCGGCAACGCAGGCATGACCGTCGGCGGGACGGGCGACGTCCTCGCAGGCGTCACGGGCGCGCTGTTCGCGCGGCACGCTCCGCTCGACGCCGCCGCCATGGCCGCCTACGTCAACGGCCGGGCCGGCGATATCGTCCACGAGGAGCGGGGCGACGGCCTGATGGCAAGCGACATGTTCGACGCCATCCCCGACGCGATGCGCGTGGACTGATACGGATTGCTGTAGTTCTTTGCCGGATCGACCGGGGTACAGCGTGCGGTCGACCCGGAAAACGGCTACAGCAATCCGTATGAGCGGCCGAACGGGCGCGGTCAGGCCGAGGCCTCGACCAGCTCGCCGGCCTTCGCGCGGGACTGCTCGACGACGGCGGGCCGCCCCTCGAACTCGATGACGACCTCGTCGCCGTACTCCACAGTCTCGACGTGGGCGTTGTCGTGGATCCAGGAGACGACGCTCATCGTCTCGTCGGTCATGGGCAGTACGAGGCGCTCGCGCTCGAAGTCCGGGAGGTCGGCGTGGATGCGCTCCCGGAGCGCCTCGACGTTCTCGCCGGTCTTCGCGCTGACCGCCACGGGATTCGGAGCGAGTGCCGAGAGCGCCTCGCGCTTTCGCTGTATTTCCGCCTCGTTCACCCGGTCGATCTTGTTCAGCACTGTGACGATGGGCGCCTCGTTGCGCTCGTAGAGGGTGTCGTGGCAGGTGACCAGCTTCTCGCGGATCTCCTCGATCGGTTCGCTGACGTCCACGACGAGGAGGACCAGATCCGCCAGATAGACCGAGTCGAGCGTCGATTTGAAGGACTCGACCAGCCAGTGGGGGAGATCCGAGATGAACCCGACAGTGTCCGTCAGCAGGACGTCCCGGCGGTCCATGTCCGCCCGCCGGGTGGTCGTTCCCAGCGTGGTGAACAGCCGGTCCTCCGACTCGGCGGTCGTATCGAGGTCCGGATGGCGGTCCTCGTTCTCGTCGACCCCGATGTCGGCGGCGAGTTGTCGCAGCAGCGTCGACTTCCCGGCATTGGTGTAGCCGGCCATCGCCACGAGGTCGAACCCCGATTCGCGGCGTTGCTCGCGGCGCTGCTGGTCGGTCTGCTCGATACGTTCGAGTTCGTCGCGGATGCGCGCGATGCGGGCCTTGATGTCCTGCTCGCGGCTCTCGTCGTACTCGCCAAGCCCCATGAAGCCGGGGCGCTCGTCGCGCTTTGCGAGGCTGGCCTTGGCCTCCGCCCGCGGGAGTTCGTAGCGCAACTGCGCGAGTTCGACCTGTAACTGGGCCTTGCGCGTCTGCGCGCGCTGCCCGAAAATTTCCAGGATGAGCCGGAAGCGGTCGAGAACGCGGACGCCCTCGGGGAGTTTGTTCCCGACGTTGAACGTCTGGTAGGGTCCGAGCTGGTTGTCGAAAATCACCACCGTCGCCCGTTCCTCGCGGACGAGCGCCGCCAGTTCCTCGACTTTCCCCTCGCCGAGGTGGTAGGCGGGGTCCTCGGTTCTGGTCTGTGTCACCGCCCCCACGATGTCGTATCCCGCGGCCCGCGCGAGGTCGCGGATTTCCGTCGTGTCGGCTTCACCCTCCTCGACGCGCTTGGCGATGACCGTCCGTTCGGCTGTGGTGTCGTTGGCCGTCACTCGTCCGGACCTACGGTAGCCCCGTATTTAAATTGCGGTCCGGACGCCGGTGTCGGCGCGTCTCACCGCGTACTGATGTCGTCCTCGTCCTCGAGGATCTTGATCTCGGCCTCGCCGCTGGAAACCTCGTTGACGAGGTCGTAGAAGTCGTTCTGGAGGCCGGCCGGGAACTCGATGACGCCGATCCAGGAGCCGTCGGGTTGCCACTCCTCGCGGTCGAGGTCGCCGAACTCCCGCACCTTGGCCTGGCCGCTGCCCGCGTAGTCGGCGGGCAACTGGACCGCGACCGTGACGGTGTCGAACCGGATCGGGATGACCGGCCGGAGCGCGTCGAGCGCGTCGTCGACCTGGCTCTCGACCGGTTCCATCGCGTCCACGCGGAAGTCCGTCTCCTCCAGGGCGGACTCGATGCGCTCGGGCGGGTGGGGCGCGTCGTCCATCTGGGGGTTGACCGCGTTGCGCGCGATGTGGGTGATGAGCTGTTTGCGCTTCTGCTCCTGCATCTCGCGGCGCTGCTCGGCCGTGATCTGGATCTCCCCGCGTTTGATGACCTCCGGGATGATCTCCAGCGGGTCAGTCGTCCCGAAGACCTCCTCGAGGGCGTTCTCCGGCGGTCGGTCACCACGGGAGGCGTCCTCGAACACGTCCTCCGCGGCGATGACGTCCTCCAGGTCGCCCTCGAACTCCCCGCGGGAGATTGCGAGCGCGGCGTCGGGGTCGACGAGCACCTCGAACCGTTCGCCGTGGGATTCGAGGCGCGCGGTCACCGCCTCGTCGAGCGATATCATGGCCGGCAGTTACGCGGGGGGCCCTAAAGGTGTTTCCCGCCGCTACTCCTCGTCCGTTTCGAGGAGGTCGAACTCCGCGAGATACGCCTCTTTCTCGTCCTCCTCGAGGTAGTGGAACAGTTCGTCCTCGACGCTGATGGTTGCCAGGCCGATCCCCTCCGGCGCGAGTTTGCCCTCGTTGACCGACGCCAGCGCCTCCAGGGCCAGCCCCACGCCGGCGTCGAGGTCCATCTCCTCGCTGTAGTGCTCCTCGAGGTAGTCGCGGATGTCCCCGCGGTCGGCCCCCACTGCGAGGGCCTTCCACTCGTAGGGGGTCCCCGAGGGGTCGGTCTCGTAGAGGCGCGGTTCGCCGTTCGCGATGCCGGCGATGATCAGCGCGACGCCGAACGGGCGCGCGCCACCGACCTGGGTGTACTGCTGGATGTAGTCGGTGACCTCCTTGGTGAGCGTCTCCACGCCGATGGGTTCGCCGTACCGGAGTTCGTTGATCTGTGCCCGGCGGCGCGCGAAGTCGATGAGCTGGCGCGCGTCGGCGACGTGGCCGGCGCTGGCGATGCCGACGTGGTCGTCGGCCTTGTGGATCTTCTCGACGCTGTCCCGCTCCATCAGCGGCGAGCGCACGCGCTTGTCGACGGCCAGCACCACGCCGTCTTTCGTTCGGACGCCGATGCTTGCTGTCCCGCGCTTGACGGCTTCGCGGGCGTATTCGACCTGGTAGAGGCGGCCGTCCGGGGAGAAGATCGTTATCCCCCGGTCGTATGCCTGCTGTTGGTTTTGCCCTTGCATAGTTAGCCGAGATCGAGCGTCGTCGCGCCCGCGAACGAGTCGCCGGTCCGCACGTCCACGCGGTCGCCACGGACCGACGCGGACCGCTCTGCGTCCCGGAACACGACGTCTCTCTGGTCCGTTTGTTCCCGTCGGCGACGCATATACTTTTCCTCACAGGCTCGGACTGTCCCGCTCGTTCCCCGGACCCGCAGGCCGACCTCGTGGCCGTCGATCTCCGTCACCGACGCCACGACCGCCCGGGCACGCTCGGATTCGCCGCGATGGGTTCGCACGACGAATCCGCCCGTGCCGTCCGAGACGTGCGTCGAGAGCACCGTCAGATCGAGTTGTGCACTCCCGAGATCGCCGAGCAGCCCCCGTGCGGCCCCCCAGAGGGCGTGCTGGATCGCCGCCCGGTCCAGGTCGACCCCGGGCCACGTCTCGACCCCGACGGCCAGATACCGCCACCGCGGCTGCAGGTGTTTCGGCAGGTGCTTCATGCGTCCCGATCCTCGTTGCGACTCCGGTCTTGGTCGGAGCCCGACAGCCTATCGGCAACGAGCACGCCCACCTGTTCGTGGACCATCTCGACGGCCGTCAGCGCGTACCCCGCGTCGGTGAACGCGTCGGCGAGCACGCCCACCGTCGCGGGGTCGTCGACCGCCGGCGAGTAGAACGGTTCCGCCGGGTCGGGGTGGCCGAAGAACATCACGTCACCGAGAACGATCCGCCGGGGCGCGAGGTCCGCGAGCGTCGCGATGGCGTCTCGCTTTCCCCCGTCGTCCAGGTGGTGCATCGCGAAGTTCGAGGTGACGACGTCGACGCTCGCGTCCTCGGGCACGGTCGGCTCGCGGAAGCGCCCCTCGCCGAACGAGACGTTCGCGAAGCCACGCTCGGCGGCCTTCTCGCGGGCCCGGGTGAGCATCCCGTCGCTGATGTCGCGGCCGATCACGCCGCCGGCGTCCACCGCCAGCGCCAGTGCGATCGCGCCGGTGCCCGTACCGAGATCGAGGACTGTCTCGTCGGGCCCGGGGTCGGCGTGCTCGACGACCAGCGAGACGGCGGCCCGGTACTCCTCGCTTTGTTCCTCGTCGTACTCGGTGGCCTTCTCGTCGAACCTGGCGGCGTGGTCCGCGATGGAGCGTTTCATGGCC
>JAHENO010000151.1 GCA_018609945.1 Haloarculaceae archaeon
CGTGTCGCCGGTAAAGCGCGTGTCGATCGGCGCCGCGACCGCGCCGAGTTTCGCCAGCGCAAAGACTGTGGAGACGTACGCCGGTGAATTGTACAGGGAGAGACAGACCGTGTCGCCGGATTCGACGCCCACCGACCGGAGCCCCTCGGCGATCGCGTTGGCCCCACTGTCGAGGTCGCTGTAGGTGATCTGCCGGTCGCCGTAGTGGAGAAAGGGTGTATCCGGCCGCCGGGCAGCCTGGCGTTCGAGAGCGTCGGGCAATGTCCGCACCGCGTCCGGGTCCGATTCCGCTGTCATCCGGTCGCCTCCAGGGCACCTTCGATCTCCGCGACTGCGTCCCGGAGCAGCGAGGGGACGTCGTCTTCGAGGGTGTTTCTGCTGAAGTCCCCCGAGTACCCGAACACACCCAGGGCGTGCACGGTCTCGTGGGCGCGAAACGCGACCCCGACTGACTGGACACACAGGGCCGCCTCGCCCTCGCTGACGGCGTATCCCCGCTCGCGGGTCGTCTCGAGTTCCGCCTGGAGCCTCTCGGCATCTGTCGTCGTCTTTCCAGTGAGGGCCGGCAGGCCGTGCCGCTCGACAATCCGGCGGACGTCTTCCGGGGGAAGCGTCGCCAGTATCGCCTTCCCGGGCGCGTGTGTGTGCAGAAACGACCGCTTGCCCACGCGGCCGTAGGTCTCGCTCGCGTCGTCGGGAACCGCCCGCTCGACGAACAGACCGCGGCCGAATTCCTCGACAACCCACCAGGACGGGCGGGCGACTTCCTCGGCAATCGCGGGCAGCACAGCGGTGACCGCTTCACGTGGCGCCACGCCATTGCGTGCGGCCATCCCGTGGGTCAGAAACCTGAGTCCGAGCCGATAGGAGCCGTCCTCCTCGACGACGTATCCCAGCGACTGGAGCGTGCCCAGGTAGTTGTGGACGGTGCTCTTCGCGATATCCATCCGCTCGGATAGTTCGTGCAGGGTCGCACCGTCCTGCTCCTGAATCGTGGCGACGACCCTGAAGGCCGTGCGGACCGACTGGACCTCCCGGGTCGGCGTTTCCGGTATCATGAACCCCCTGTTCAGACAGTAGAGAGTTATACCTGTCGGCAATGATGAATCGTTACTGCCAGCATGCCGGGATCAACGCCGGAAATATTCACGCATGTTGAAAGTAATACGACGTCTCCGACTGGCAGGTGAGGTATCCGTCCCATCTTACCGAACGGTAGCCACGTCAGCCACTGTCTCTCAAAAGCCTCCGACATCTGTGAAATCACGAAACGTTGTATGGATCATTCAATACAAACCTGTTCGACTGATGCGTTCACAGCGCACGTGTCACTGCTCCGTGCGAGGTTTGTATTCACAATGAGTGAATACACTGGAATAGTATGTCAAGTCACGTTCCCCTCTCGATAACGTACCGCCACTGACCACTCGGCAGCCATTACAAACATACGATTATCAAGTAACTCGACCGTTACTTTGAGGACGTGATGTTGACGCGCTACCTTTCAGCGCCGTCACGATCAACCAATCGAATCAGTCCCTCACTTACTCATCGCTAATGTGCGTACGGCCCGAAAACATCAACCGGTCCGGGGCAGTTCGAATCCAGTCGGTTCGTTCCATGTGGGAGATAGCGCCCGAACTAAACAGTATGTAAGGGAGTCTATACAAATTTATCAACTTAATATATTAGTTTATAAATTTGTATAATGAACTGTTATGATGAATGGGCTCCCACTCAAAATAAGTAATTGTCGGCACTTAGAGCCAAAAGTGGTCACTAATTCGACCGCAATATATTATTATATTCTTATAATAAAGAATTATTATAGTTATTAGACTATTATCGGGAACCATATATCGAACAGAGATGGGAGCGACGATTCCCGGAAATCATCTGGGTTCGAGCGACGTGACAGACGGGCTCCCGCCGCTGTGGGTAGTATGACGGCGACGGACACTGACCGTGTGGGCCGACTCGGTCGCGTCGTCGATGACGATAGCCTCACCCGGCGTGTCGGGGACACGCTCCTCGAACGCTCCCTGGGCCATCTCGGGGCGGGCCGCCCGCACGGCTTCGCGGTCCTCGCTGGTCGAGAGGCGGTGTGCAATCAGAACGTCGGACTGCGAGAGGGCGACGGCCGGGATGGTAGTCGGGCGCTGGGTCGCAACGACCAGACTGACACCCGGGGCGCGGCCGCGGGTGAGAATCGTCGTGAGTGCCTTGGCAGCGATGCCCTCGAAAAACGTGTGTGCCTCGTCGACGAGCAGCCACGGGAGCCGGTCGATAGCGTCGCTGACGCGGGCGCGATACAGTGTTTCCCCGATCGCACGCGTGACCGCATTCCTGGGCGCAGCCTCCAGCGTCGAGACGTCGACGACCGTCGCCTCGCCAGTGGCGAGGTGGGCAGCCGACAGTCCCGCCGGATCGAAGGCGTCCCACGACGCCGCGAGACGGAGATGGTTGAGTGCGGCGCGGCTGTCACTCGACGGTGCGTCGGACTCCGCGACGTGGTCGGCCATCTCAGCGAGCGTTCCGGCCGCACTGGCGGCCTGCCAGACCAGCGCTCCGGCGCCGCTCTCCGGTGAGAGACCCACCAGGTCACACCACGTTCGCGGGTCGAGTGTCGACGCGGGAACTGCAGGTTCGTCGATGACCCTCGCGGGCACGTTCGCGTGCCCTTCGTCGTCGACACCCGATCCGAGTTCCCCGAAAGACCCCACTGGATCGATGACGACCGGTGCCAGACCGGCGGCGCGTGCGAGTTCCTCCGCCAGGACGCCCACTGTGTAGGACTTGCCGTAGCCCCGCTTGCCGACGACGCCCACCGCGTGTGGCCCGTCGACGTCGAGTGCCACGGTCGTCCCTTCGCTTCCGTCCAGGGCCAGGTACGTTCCGAGTCGTGCCAGCGGCCGGTCCTCCCTGTCGTCGCGCCGTCCGATGACGACTGTCACGGACGGGGCTGGCTCCCGTTCGTACTTGAATCTCCGGCTTCCGGGACAGACTGTGTCCGCCCGGAACCGTGCGAATTTTCTATCCGCCCCACTCTCGGTTGCGTGTGCAGTTCGTCTCAGCGGAGCGCCGGAATCCGTTCGGGATGTCCCCGCCCTGTGACCGGTACGTCGCGGGGTACGGCGACACGGCTGCCGACTTCCACGTCGTCGGCGACCACCCGGGCGTCCACGGCGGCACGGAAACCGGCGTTCCCTTCACCGGGAAACCGTGGTCCGAGTGCTTCTTCCGGACGCTCGAACGGGCCGACCTCGTCCGGAACGTCGATCTGGAACGGCGAGAGGTAGCCCACGGCCGGACGTTCTTCTCCTATCTGCACATGTGTGTCGCAGACCACGCTCCCACGGCCGAGGACTACGCAGCCATGGAGCCCTTTTTCGACGCGGAACTCCGGGCGATCACCGCCCACGTCCTCCTGCCGGTCGGCGCCCGCGCGACCGCGCACGTTCTGGATACGTACACCGCCCGGACCAGTGCCGACCTCGACATGGACGCCCTCCACGGCTCGGAGCTGCGGGGCTCTGGCTGGCTCGTGGTCCCGGTCAAGGAGCCGGCCGAGTGGACCGACGAGGACGCCGGGACGCTCGTGGACGGGCTGGTCGAACTCCAGTCGACCGACTACCGGCGGCTGTCGGACCTCGGACGGTTCTTCCCCGACGACGACCCGTACCTCGTTCGCTGAAAATATTCTCTTCCCAATACAACAGTGGAGCCCGCGAACCTCGGGAGTGCGCCTCGACAAAAAGTACATCGTAAATCATCCTCCAATTAAATTTATACGTTCTCAGCACCTAGAGAAATCACTCATGAAGAAGCAAGAACTGATCCACCTCCACACGCTTCTGGCCGAAGTGGCCACCTACTGCCAGGAGCAGGGGCGGACGTTTGACCTCTCGTCGTACCACGAACAGGACATCCACCCGATGGCGATAAGCGAGGCCAAGGCAGATCACGAGGCCGCAGTGCTGGCCCTTGCGGACGGCCTCGCGGGGTCGCTGAAAGACGCGACCGCAGAGGAGAGCGAGTCCGTCAGGGCGAGTGCGGACAGGCCGCAGTCCTCGGCCTGACCGTCGGGGCGACGGCTGCCGCCACCCAAAACCGCAGGTATATAGGGGTCGTGGGTCCCGTATGACCTCGACCCTCGAGGACACGACGGCGATCGTCACCGGAGCGAGTGCGGGAATCGGCGAGGCAACCGCACACGCACTCGCAGAGCGCGGTGTCAGCGTCGCTCTCGCCGCCCGCCGGGAAGAACGTCTCGAAGCCATCGCAGAGGAACTGCGCGACGAGTACGGCGTCGGGGCCGACCCGGTCCCGACAGACGTCCGCGAGGAGGCAGCTGTCGACGCGCTGGTCGAGACGACCGTCGAGCGGTTCGGCGGTCTCGATATCCTCGTCAACAACGCCGGTCTCGGTCGCGGGAGCGACGTCGCCGAGATGACGACCGACGCCTACCGGACGATGATGGAGACCAACGTCGACGGCGTCTTCTTCGCGACGCGTGCCGCCCTCCCACACCTCAGGGAGAGCGAGGGCAATCTCGTGTACGTCGGGAGTTTCGCCGGTCAGTACCCGCGGCCGTTCAACCCCGTCTACGCCGCGACGAAGTGGTGGCTCCGGGGGTTCGCGCACAGCGTCGAAGCCAGCGTCGGGCCGGACGGCGTCGCCGTGACCGTGGTCAACCCCTCCGAGGTCCGCACCGAGTTCGGCTCGGAGATCGGCGAACCCTTCGAGGAGCGGTTCGCGGAGGGCGAGGTGCTCGAACCCGACGAAATCGCCGAGGCCATCGTGTTCGCTGTCTCGCAGCGGTCGACGGTGAGCGAACTGGACCTCTACCGGCGCGACAAGCTCGGCTTCTTTTAGTCCCGGAAGTGCGTCCGAACGTAGACGCCGAGGACGCCACCCACGACGCTGAATCCGAGGACGTAGACGGTGGCCACGAACAGTGCTACACCGGCGACCGTCGCGAGTGGCGCTGCCGGGAGCGGGACCGCGAGGCCGGGGAGTAAAAAAACCGCGACCGCGGCGACGGCAGGCGGGACGAGTGCCGTCAGCCCCGCGACCAGGCCGGCCGCAGCGCCGTCCCCGGCAGTTCCGCCCTCCAGGTAGCCGGCGGCCGTGCCGCCCAGGACCGTCGAGAACGGCAGGAACGACAGGACCAGCCCGACGACCCCGCCGAGGAGGCCGTTTCGCAGGGTGTTCGACTGTCTGTGCGTGCTCGGATCGTCGCCCCCGGAGAGTACGGGAACGTCGGTGGAAACGCTCATCGTTCCGTCTCCACCTACCCGCGCCGACTGCCTGGTGGTTGCGCCCAGTCGATTGGGTGAATTTAAAACCCAGTGCAGCTACAGAATGACGGTCTTGTAGCGGAGGAACTCCTCGATAGTGGTGTGGAGGCCTTCCCGGCCGATGCCCGAGGCTTTGTTGCCCCCGAAGGGGAAATCCCCCAGCCCGTGGGAGGGGGCGCCGTTGATGCGCACCGCACCCGCGTCTACCCGGTCCGACAGCGACAGCGCGCGGTTGTACTCCGACGTGAAGATGGCCGCGTCCAGCGCCAGCTCGCCCGCATTCGCCAGGTCGACGGCCTCCTCTTCCGTCTCGAAGCGCGTCACCGCAGCGACCGGGCCGAACTGCTCTTCGGTGAGGATGCGGGCGTCGTGGGGAATGTCTGCCAGCAGCGTCGGCTCGAACCAGACGCCCTCGTGGTCGCCCCCGCGGACCAGCGTCGCGCCCTTCTCGACGGCGTCGTCGACCAGTTCCTGCACCCAGGCGGCCTGGTCTTCGTCGATCAGCGGGCCGACAGCGGTGGCCTCCTCGAAGAGGTCGCCCTGCTGCCAGTCGTCCATCTCGGCGTCGATCCGCTCGACCAGGTCGTCGTGGACCGACTCGTGGGCCAGCACCCGGCTCACCGCCGAACACCGCTGGCCGGCGTACTTCAAAGAGCCTGCCGTGCACGCCCCGGTCACCGTCGAGAGGTCCGCGTCCGGAAACACCAGCGCCGGCGCGTTCCCGCCCAACTCCATGTGCAGATTCACCATCCCGCTGGTCCGGGCGACGTGCTGGCCGGCGCCCGACGAGCCCGTCATCGCAATCGCGTTCACCCGGTCGTCGCCCGCCAGGACGTCACCGACGACGCTGCCCCGCCCGGGCACGAAATTGAACGCGCCGTCGGGCACGTCCGACTCGGCGATACACTCCGCCAGGATCGCCCCGCTGACCGGCGTCTTGCTCGCCGGCTTGAAAATCACGCTGTTGCCGGCCGCGATGGCGGGCGCCACCTGCAGCGTCGTCGTCGCCAACGGATAGTTGTACGGCCCGATACACAACACCGTGCCGACGGGTTCGGGCTTGACGATCCCCTGCCAGCCCTCGTGGCCGTCAGTGGTGCCTTCGATGTACTCGCCGTCGATGGAGTGTGCCTCCTCGATGGCCCGCCGGAACCGCTCGACCGCCGAATCGACCTCGCCGCGGGCGCTGGAAATCGGCTTGCCCGCCTCCCGGACGATCACCTCCGCGATCTCCTCGCGGCGCTGCTCGATGTTGTCCGCGATCTGCTCCAGCCAGCGCGTCCGCTCGACGATCGTCGTCTCGCGCAACGTCGGCTC
>JAHENO010000152.1 GCA_018609945.1 Haloarculaceae archaeon
CCGGCGGAGGGACACGGCCCCAGCCGCACGTACGCCGAGGTGACCGGGATCGTCGAATCGATGGACCTGCCGGCAGGTGCCGAGGCCGACGCGAAAGCGATCTTCGAGTTGCTCGGCGAGGCGGAGGCGTCGGTCCACGGGACCACGATCGACGAGATCCACTTCCACGAGGTTGGCGCGGACGACGCGATCGCAGACGTGGTGGGGGTCTGTCTCCTCCTCTCGGATCTGGGCGTCGAGCGCGTGGTGACGACGCCCCTTGCTGCCGGCGGCGGCGAGGTCGAGATGTCCCACGGGACCTACCCCGTCCCGACCCCTGCGGTTGTGGAACTCGCCGAGCGCGCAGACTGGTCGCTCCGGGGCGGGCCCGTCGAGGCCGAACTGGTCACCCCGACCGGCGCGGCGATCCTGGCCCACCACGCCGCCGGCGTCGCGTCACTCCCGCCGCTCCGCGTCGCGGACTCGGGGTACGGCGCCGGCGGGTGGGACTTTCCGGACCGGCCGAACGTCCTCCGGGCCATCGTCGGGGAGGCGGACGGGGACCTCGACCGCGAACCCATCACGGTGCTGGAGACGAACCTCGACGACGCCTCGCCGGAGCTGCTCGGCGGCCTGCAGGAGACGCTCGCGGACGCGGGTGCGCTGGACGTCTCCGTCGTGCCGCTGACGATGAAGAAATCCCGGCCCGGCCACCTCGTGAAAGTGATCTGTGCCCCCGAAGACGCCCACAGGGTGGCACGCAGACTGGCCGAGGAGACGGGCACGCTGGGCGTCCGCGAGGGAGGTGCTGGCCACCGCTGGGTTGCCGACCGCGAGACGCGGACCGTGACGGTGACCGTCGATGGCGAGGACCACGAGGTGACGGTCAAGGTCGCCAGCGCGGGCGAGGAGGTCTACGACGTCAGTGCCGAGTACGACGACGCGCTCGCGGTCGCCGAGGTGACGGGACTGGCAATCCGCGAGGTCATGCGGCGGGCGGAGGCGGCGGCGCGCGAGACGTAGCCGTGGGCCTCAGAAGAATGCCGCCACTTCTGGCGCGTACTCCTCGGGCGGAACGTCGACGACGCGCTCGTCGTGGAGCGCCTGCAGGTAGAACACGTCGTTGACGTACCCCTCCTCGAAGGCTGGTCTGGCGACGACATCGACAACAGCAGGCGAGGCGGGCTCGTCACGGACCAGTTGGAGCGCGAAGTTGAAGGCGTCGAGCCCGCGGTCGTCGTAGAAGGCCAGCACGTTCTCGATCCCGGCAGCGATGTCTGCAAGGACCGAATCCTCCGGGTCGGGAACGCCGGTCACGTCGGGAACGCCGGTCACGTGATACTGTGCCGTCGGCGCGAACGGGGCGAGCCACTCGACGCCACCAGTCCGACCGACGTAGCGTGATCCCTCGCGCTCCTCGTCGAGGAGGGCCGCCCAGTACGTGTCACCGGTGTCGGCGTGGTAGTCCCGCTCGGCGTCGAGTCGGCGGCGCATCCCGTTGGTGCCGTGGTCGTCGACGATCGCCTGGAGGTGGGGATGGACGACGCTGCTGCCCGCCGGTGGCAGGTAGTTCATGTTGATCGACACGAACTGCGAGCCGTCGTGGTCGATGGCCGCGTGCACGTACGCCAGCGCACACGCCAGGCCGTCCGCGAGGATGTCCGCGGGGAGGTCACCGACGGGCCGGAAGTGATCCTCTGTGAGGACGACCACGTTCGAGTGTGTCCCGTAGGGAAAGAGATTCGGGAACGACGTCGCCTCACCCCGCGATCCGCGGTCGGTGCCCACGTAGTCGGGGTACTCGGGGGTCGCCTCGTCGACCATCTCCGGGCAGAAAAAGCAGTCCTCGCCGTCGCCGACGTCGGGTTCGGCGTCCGCCTCGTCGGCCTCGGGAAACCACTGCGCCACCACGCGTGTCTGCTGGCCGGTCAGGGGGTCCCGGCGGTACTCGACCGGCTGCGAATCGAGATCGAAGTCCGCCATCGGGCTGTAAAACTCGGCTTCCTCTGTCGCCTTCGAGAACTCGATGGCCATGTCCTCGACTCCGGGAGCGCCGGCAAAAAGCGTCACTCCTCGCGGTGCTCGGCGAGCGCCTCGTCGATGGTCAGTTCGCCGCTGGCGACCCGGCGGGCGAGCGTCTCGTCGATGGCGCGGTTGGTCTCGCTGTGCTCGCGCGAGCGGTCCTTGATGCGCTGGAGTTCGCCCGCCGTCGGGTCGATGTCGCGCTCCTCGACGCGCTCGCCCTCGAGCCGCGCGATGTTGACGGCCGCGAGGACGTCACCCATCCCCCGGGTACCGGCCCCGAGGTAGGGCGTCGTCCCCGTCTCGTCGACCAGCTCCACGGGCACGTCGAGGTCGTCGATGATGCGGGCGCCCACGAGGCGGGCGCCATCACCGATCCGGACCAGCGGGTCGACAGCGTCGGCGACCTCCTCGCGGATCACCTCGGCGGCCCTGTCGGCGGGCACCTGGAACGTCGCGATCACCACCTCCCCCGAGAGGACCGCGATGCCCGGCCGCTCGCCGGGGTCGACGCCGACGACCGTCCGCCCGCCACCGCCCCGTGCCAGCGCGAGCACGGCCTCGATGGCTCGCCGCGGGTCGCCGGGCGAGGCGCGGACCACCTCGACGTCGGCCGGCACGGACAGGTCGTCGTCCTCTGCGGTCACCACGACGGTCGCCCGGTCGGGCACCCCGTCGTCGGGTTCGACCGTCGTAAATTCGACACCGCGCTCCCGGAGTGCAGTGACGAGTTCGTGGTAGAGTTCGAAGTCGGCGGTGGCGACGACGATCACACCACGGATTGTGGCGGTGTGGTCTTGAGCGACTCGGTCGGGGCAGGTGCGAGCGTTTTAATCGGAGGGGGACCAATCCCGGGACGTGAGCGATCCCATCCCGATCGGCTGTGCTCCCATCGACGAGTTGCTGGGAGGCGGGTTCGAGCGCGGCGCCGTCACGCAGGTGTACGGCCCGCCGGCGGCCGGCAAGACGAACGTCGTCCTCTCGGCGGCCGTCCAGGCTGCAGCCGAGGGCGGGTCGGTTCTCTACATCGACACCGAGGGGATCTCGGTCGACCGGATGGAGCAACTCGCCAGCGGCCACCCCGGCGATCAGTCCGTCGAGGAACTGGCCTCGCGGATCATCGTCTCCGAAGCGCTGACCTTCGAAGAGCAACGCGAGGCCGTCCGGGACGCCGCCGAGTTCGCGCCGGAGGTCGAGCTCGTCGTCCTCGACAGCGCGACCGGCTTCTACCGGCTCGAACGCACCCAGCAGGAAGACGGTGAGGCCCTGCGTGCGGTGGCCCGCCAGATCACGCACCTGCTGTCGCTTGCGCGCAAGCACGACCTCGCGGTGGCCTTCACCAACCAGGTGTTCACCGACCCCGACTCGGAGGGGACGCGCGGACTCGGCGGGCACACCCTGGACCACTGGTCGGCGGTCATCCTCAGGCTGGACCGCTTTCGCGGGGGGAACCGCCGCGTGACGCTGGAGAAACACCACGCCCGCGAGGCCGGCGCGACCGGTCAGTTCCGCATCACCGGGACCGGCCTCGCGGGCACCGAGCGGTGAGCCAGTCCGGGTCCGTCAGCGTGGCGTCACCGACCGTCGCCGTTGTACGCCTCGACCACCCGTGACAGGCCAGCGTGGTCCGCGTCCTCGTGGTCGATCGACAGCGGGGAGACGCTGATCTCGCCCTCGATGAGCGCGCGGCGGTCGGTTCCCTCGGGGTAGCGCTCGCGGTGGGTGTCCGTCGGCGGAAAGGGGTTCTCGAAGCCGACGACGCCCGGCCAGACGTCGTCCCGGAGGCGGACCACCTCGCCCTCGTCCGGGTCGGGCGTCTCCTCGCGGCCGACCGCCTCGATGGGATCGACGGCTTCGGGGTCGGCGTCGTGTTCGACGTGGAGGTCGTAGTCGGGGAGGGGACGGGTGACCCGCATCGGTGGGTCGGCGACATCGAGCGGGACGTTGACGTTCAACAGCGTCCCGGGGGTCAGGAGGCCGGCCTCGCGGGCGCGCAGGCAGAGTTCGACCGTGACGTGTGCGGGCCGGGCGAAGTCGTAGGCGTCGGCGGGGTCGGGGAAGAAATCCTCGCAGTGATACGCCGAGACGGCGACCGCGGGCGTTCCGAGGAACGCGGCCTCGACGCCGGCCCCGACCGTTCCGGAGCGACCGGTGACGTAGTTGCCGACGTTGGGGCCGTGGTTGCACCCGGAAACGACCAGGTCGAACTCGGTTTCGAGGCCGCGCAGGCCGTAGGCCACGCAGTCTGCGGGCGTCCCGGTGAGCACGTATCCCCAGGGGTGCTCGCGGCGGACGGCGGCGTGCGAGCGAGTGCGGCCGACCCCGCTCTGGTTCTCGTCGGGGGCGACGACGGTCACGTCCCCGATGGCCGTCAGTTCCTCGTAGAGGCGGACCAGCCCGGGGGCGTCGGCGCCGTCGTCGTTCGTCAGCAGGAGAGCGGGCATTCGATTGGGCTACCGCCGAAGTCCTGAAAGCGGTTTCGGAAGCGCGGGACCGATGTCTGTGGCTTTTTTGTGCCGGGGGGCGTCTCACCCGCCAATGACCGTCCGCGAGGTTACCCGGGAGGCCTACCGAGAGGGGGTACCGGCGCTGACCGTCAGCGCGGTGGGCGGGTTGCTCGCGGGTGTCGTCCTCGGGGGCATGCGTGCGGAGTTCCGGGCCGTGCCCGGGCTGCTCGTGCTGGTGCCCGCGCTGCTGGCCATGCGGGGCAACGTCTACGGGTCGCTGGGAGCCCGCGTCGCGACCGGGCTCCACCAGGGTCTGGTCTCCCCGCAGGTCCGGGAGGCCGATCCCCGGCTCTATCGCGCCATCGCGGCCGCCATCACCAACGGCCTGCTCGCGAGTACGTTCGCGGCTGTCGCCGGCTTCGCGGCGCTGTCCGCTCTGGGTGGCGACGCGGCGCCGCTCTCCCGGCTGGTCGCCATCGCCGTCCTCTCGGCCGCCCTCTCGGGGGTCGTCCTCTCGGTGACCGTCGTCGCGGTCGTCTTCGCGGGGTACCGGCGGGGATACAATCCCGACGCGCTGGTCGGGCCGATCGTCACCACGGCCGGCGACATCTTCGGCGTCGCCTTCCTCTTTCTGGCCGTGCGCGTCGTGTTGCTCGCCGGAGGCGTCGGGTAGATGCGGACCGAGTGGACCGTCCGCGCGATCACGCGGGCAATGTTGCCCGTGTTGCTGGCGCTGACGCTGGTCGAGATCGGCAGCGGGCTGGTCCTCGGGAGCTTCGAGGCCGAACTCCTGCGTTCGCCGTCGCTGCTGGTGCTCGTGCCCGTCACCATCGGGACCGCCGGCAACCTCGGGAGCATCCTGGCGGCCCGGCTCTCGACGGCCTTTCACCTGGGGACTCTCTCGTTTGCCGTCGACGACGACGTCCTCGGGGGCAACGCCGTCGCGACGGTTGCGCTGGCGGCGACCATCTTCCCCGTGGTGGGCGTCGGCGCGTGGGTGCTCGCGGAGGCGACGGTCGGCGCCAGGCTCGCCCCGGCCCGGGTCGTCGCCGTCGCAGTGGCCAGCGGTCTCGCACTCTCCGTGCTCGCGGTGGCGGTCACCGTCGTCGCCACCTACGTCGCCTACCGCCGGGAACTCGACCCCGACGACGTCGTCATCCCGGCAGTGACCAACGTCTGTGACGTGCTCGGCGTCGTCGTGCTCTTCCTCGTCGTGGGGGTGCTGGTGTGAGCGACGCCGCCCCCGACGACCCGACGGTCGACCTGGTCAGAAACGTCCTCGCCCTCGCGGTGAGTGCGATACTGATGGCGCTGGTCGGGTTTCCCGTGATGACCTACGAGTACGACTCGGGTGCCGCGGCGCTCGCGGGCACCGTCGCACTCGTGGTCGGACTGGTCCTCGCCGCGGGCATCGCGCTCCGCTCGCTCGACCGGCTCGAACACGTCGCTCGGTGGTTCGTCGAGTGGTGGCGATCGTTGCGTTGACTACTGCCGGTGGCCCCAGCGCTGTCCGTCCTCGGCGTAGCGGGCGTCGACGACGCGGTCGAACTGGTCGTCGGTCAGGGAGATGTCCACCGCGCCGGCGTTCTCTGCCAACTGGTCGACGGTGCGGGCGCCGACGATGGGCACGCAGGTGAACCGGTCCTGTTCGATCAGCCACCGGAGGGCCACCTGGGCGGGCGTGGCGTCGAGTTCGTCGGCGATGGCGCGAATCTCGTCCAAGACGTGCCAGCCCCGCTCGGAGAGGTAGTAGTCCTCGAAGGAGTCGTAGATGTCCCCGCGCGAGCCTTCGGGGCCCTCGAAGGCCGTGGGGTCGTCCTCGTCGACGCGCTCGTATTTGCCCGTCAGGAACCCGCCCGCGAGCGGCGAGTACGGACAGACCGCGAGGTCCTGGTCGATGCAGACGTCGAGGTACTCTTTGATGTCGTCGCGGTAGCCCGCGTGGAAGAGTGGCTGGGTCACCGAGATGGGTTCGTAGCCCTCGACGTCGCTCGTCCAGAGGGCCTTGGTGAGTTTCCAGGCGGCCATCGTCGAGGCCCCGAGGTAGTGCACTTTCCCCTCGCGGACGAGGTCGTGCAGCGTCGCCAGCGTCTCCTCGATGGGGGTGTCGTCCTCCCAGCGGTGGAGGTAGTAGATGTCGAGGTAGTCCGTGCCGAGTCGGTCGAGCGTGCCCTCGATCTGGGCGCGGATGTGCTTGCGGCCCAGCCCCGAGTCGTTCGGGCCGGGACCGCGGTCGGGGTCGCGACCGTTGAACGGGAAGTAGACCTTCGAGGCGATGACGAAGTCCTCGCGGTCGTAGTCTGCGAGCCACTCGCCGATGAACTGTTCGGCCGTGCCGTGGGGATTGCCGTAGCGGTCGGCCGTGTCGATGAAGTTGATGCCCTGTTCCCAGGCCGCGTCGAGCAACTCGTGGGCCTCCTCGCGGTCCGTTTCGACGACGCCGCCGGTCTCCCGGCCGAATCGCCAGGTCCCCAGAGACAGCTGCGAGACGTGCAGCCCCGTCGAACCGAGGCGTGTATACTCCATGTCCGAGTGGTCTCCCTCATCAGTCAAAACAGTGTATATCCGTCGCCGGCCACTGTTCCACTCAGCCACAATAATACAACTATTTATAACAATTATGTCACACAGCGCGGTCAGTCACCCACGGAGGTGCTCGTGAAGACTTCAAGGGCTGCCTGAATGCCTTTCAAGCAACTCAATACAAAGACATCAAGTTCCCTAGTAGTGACCATGCCACTGAGCAGGGGGACTGATCCAGGAGAACACACCGAGGACGGTGACGCCCTGGATCAACAGGCGATCTCCGAGTTGGTCCGTGAGTTCCGGAATCTGCGGAGGACAGTTCAGGGGAAGCTGGATCGAAATCAACCTCGAGGCCAGACTGAATCCGCCAGGCCGTCGCAGGGCACCGACCGGGCACACCGCCAGCCATCAGCCGAGGTGGAGACGGGAATCCAGCAATCCCTCTCGGAGGTGCAAGAGGAACTCGCCGAGCTTTCGACGGAGGTAGCCGAAATCGAGACGCGACACGACGCGACTCTCGTCTACCTCGAAGCTGACATCGACGAGGCGCTCCAGACCCTCGATGACCTGGAGTCGGAGGTCGAGGATCTGGTCACCCGGGCAGAACTCGCGTCTCTGGCGGGGTCGTTCCACGACGAGCTGTCGGCGGTCCAGGAGACCACCGACGAACTCGGAGACCGGGTCGCCCACGTTGCGGACTCACAGGCCGACCTCCGTGCTGAAGTCTCCGCTCTCGGAAACGACCACGGCGAACTGGTCGAGTCAATCGAACAAGACTTCGACGGCATCGAGGACCTCTTTCGGCATCTCCTGACCAGGACAGACGACATAGAGGACCGCATAGACACAGTCGCAGACTCCAGGGGGGACAGTCTGGAGGCGATCGAACAATACATCCAGGAGCGCGACCGGTTCGCTGCGCTCATGCGGGAAGCCAACCAGAAAGGCGTCTCGACGGCCGTCTGTGAGAACTGCGACACCCGGGTCGACCTGAGACTGCTCGAGAGTACGCGCTGTCCGGAGTGTGACCACACATTTTCGGGCGTCAGGACTGGCGGGTGGACGCCGTTCACGTCGGCGACCATCGAGACTGAACGCCACAGTCTCATTCAGCCATCGAAGTTCTCCGAGTTACTGTAGCCTGCCAACGCTCCCGCCCTACTTCGCTCACCCGAAGAGATTCGCTCGTGGAGAGTGAGCCTTGTCAGTGGCCTCCCGTTCTGCCGATACTGGAGTACCGGACGCCACGTAATTCGCTTCCGCCTGGCTTCGACGTCGCGAGGACCGGTCGCGTAGCGGGCGTAAAACAATAGTGATATATAATTTTAACTATAAAAAACTTTTCTTTAAATTTTTCTGACGTAGATACAATGGCTTTTGCATGCATATATAGGAAAAATAATAAAAAATATATATTGAATACTACTATGATATTTTTTCTCGACGCCTTTGTCCACGCCCCGTCACGGCACTGACGCAGGCGCTCGCCACGGAACCATTTACAAAGATACGACTGTAACGTTCGATCCAGACCCCGTTTCGAGTCTATTGTCAACCACAGCGGTCGACGGAGAGTACGCACTCTGTGGGATTTCGGCCCAAATTCGCCAGTGGGTCACTAGTCAGAACCGTGTTTCGGGTCTATGATTCGCGCCACGTCCGGCCGACGGCCGACCCACGCGTCCGGCAATTGTTGCGATTCGGCTCTCGGGCAGGTGGCGTCCGGGCTGGAAACCGGGTTTCGAGTCGAAAGTCGGGGACACAGCACATTTCGACTCTATCCTCGCGGGTCAACATTTATGCGAGTGGGTGACAATCGATGAGAGAAGGAGACGGGGTATGACACGGGAGAACGCGGCCGCGGCCGACGTGTTCGCGGACAGAGCGGTGCTCTCGCCGGCGTACGTGCCCGACCGGCTCGTGGGCCGGGAGGAGGAACTGGCGAACGTCGAGTACGCGCTGAATCCGATGATCTTCGGGCGGGAACCCGACGACGTCCTGGTCCACGGACCCCGGGGGACCGGGAAGACAGCGTGTGCCAGATACAGCGCACGGCGCCAGACCCGGTACGCCCGCGAGCAGGGACTGTCCGCGGGATGTGCCTACGTGGACTGCCTGCGTGTCTCGACCGGGGTGCGGGCGATCAGAGCCGTCGCGAACCAGCTCAACGACGCCGCGGCGACGGACGTGGTGATCCCCGAGAGCGGCCTCAGTACTGCGGAGTACCGCGACCGTCTCCGGGCGATCCTCGAGACGGGGTACGACGCGGCAGTGGTCGTCTTCGACCGCCTCGACCACCTCGGGAGCGACGTCGACGCGGTGCTGGGACACGGGGCGCCGGCCTCGTGTGTGGTGAGCCACATCGGCGTCGTCGACGGCGACGCCGGGACGGGGGGGATTGACGACGCGGTCCGTGGCGCGCTCGCCGGGACCGAGCAGGCGTTCGACCGCTACGACGCCGACGCCCTGGCGGAGATTCTGCGTGACCGGCGGAAGGCGTTCGCCGAGGGAAGGCTCGACCCCGCGGCGCTCGACCGCGCGGCCGACCTCGCGGCGGCCGACGGCGGGAACGCGACGACCGCGGTCGCTCTCCTCCGGCTCGCCGGTGATCGGGTCCGTGGCGGGGACGGGGTAGTCGGGCCGGCGGCAGTTGCCGCGGCTGCGGAGGCCGTCGACCACGTCCTGTTGCAAGACAGACTGGCGCCGCTGGCCGAGCACGCCCGGCTGGTGGCGCGCGCGCTCGCGTCCCTGACCCGGGAACACGGCGGCGCGTTCCGGACCAGGCGGGTCTCCGATACCTACGCCGCGTGCTGCCGGGAGCGGGAGCGCTCGCCGCGCACCGAACGGCGGGTGCTCGATTTCCTGCACGAACTCGCCCGCCTCGGGCTGACCGAGCAGTCGACCCACTGGGGCGGCCGGGCCGACGGCAACTACAAGACCCACCGGCTGACGGCGCACCCGGCCACGGTCCTCCGGGCACTCGGGGATTCCCCGGGTGAGAAATCTTTATAATCGAGGCGACAGCATGGTACGCCGTAGCATGAAGAAACTCATCAACGAGCCGGCAGACGTGGTTGACGAGATGCTCGACGGGATGGTCGCGGCGTATCCCGACGGCGTCAGGCGCGTGGACGGGACCAAGGTACTCGTGCGCGAGGACGCCCCGGTCGAGGGAAAGGTCGGCGTCGTCAGCGGCGGCGGCAGCGGGCACGAACCGACACACGCGGGCTTTCTCGGTCCGGGGATGCTCGATGGCGCGGCCGCGGGCGAGGTGTTCACATCGCCGACCGCCGACGAACTGAGCGAGATGATCCAGGCCTGCGATTCGGGCGAGGGCGTCCTCTGTGTCGTCAAGAACTACGAGGGGGACGTGATGAACTTCGAGACGGCCGGCGAGATGGCCGAGATGGCGGCCGACACCGACGTCGCGCAGGTCGTCGTCAACGACGACGTCGCCGTCGAGGATTCGACCTACACCTCTGGCCGGCGCGGCGTCTGTGGCACCATCTTCGTCCACAAGGTCGCCGGCGCCAAGGCCGCCCAAGGTGCCGACATCGACGAGGTCCAGCGCGTCGCCGAGAAGGCCATCGACAACGTCGGCTCGATGGGGACGGCCCTGACCTCCTGTGTCACGCCGGAGAAGGGCGAACCGACCTTCGACCTGGGCGAAGAGGAGATCGAACTCGGCATCGGCATCCACGGCGAACCCGGCGTCGAGCGCACCGGCATCATGGACGCCGACGCGATCGCGGACGAACTGACGGGCCAGGTGCTCGACGACCTCGATCCCTCCGGCGAGGTCGCGACCATCGTCAACGGCATGGGCGGGACGCCGCTGATGGAACTGTTCGTCGTCAACCGGCGCGTCCAGGAAATCCTCGGCGAGGAGGGGCTGGAGACCTGGAATGCCCGGGTCGGCGAGTACATGACCTCGCTGGACATGTGTGGGTGTTCGGTGACGGTGCTCGACCTCGACGAGGAACTGAAGGAACTGTTGAGCGCGCCGGCCGAGACGCCCGGACTGAAAGTATAGAAAGAACTACCAGCGAGGCACGCGAGGGCGCACACATGGCAGACCCGGAGACGGAACGCGAGGCACTGTTCGAGGCAGTCGAGAACGTCGCGGCGCGCATCGCCGCGGAGAAGGGGTACCTGACGGACCTGGACTCGGCCATCGGCGACGCCGACCACGGGACGAACCTCGACCGCGGGATGCAGTCGGTCCTCGACCAGCTGGAGGGCAAGGAGGAGGCCGACGCCGACGAGATTGTCAAGACCGTCGGGATGGCGCTCATCTCCGAGGTCGGCGGCGCGTCGGGCCCGCTGTACGGCGGGTCGACGATGCACGCCAGCCAGGAACTCGCCGACGGCGTCACCGCCGAGTCGACGGTCGCCTTCGCCGAGGCCTTCCTCGAGAAACTACAGGACAGGGGCGGCGCCGAGGTCGGCGACAAGACGATGGTCGACGCCGTGACGCCGGCGGTCCACACCTACAAGAAGTCCATCGAGGAGGACGACCTCCCGCCCTTGGAGGCGCTGGCGAAGGCTGTCGACGCCTGCCGGCGCGGCGTCGACTTTACCGTCGGGTTGCGCGCCAGCAAGGGCCGGGCGTCGTATCTGGGCTGGCGGTCGGTCGGCCACCAGGACCCCGGCGCGACGAGCACGCTGTTCGTCCTCGAAGAGTTGCTCGCGACCGCCGAGGCGTACCTCGAGGGCGACACCGACACCGACGCCAGTTCGCCGACGATCCCGGACGACGACCCGGAGGGGGCTGCGGAGTAGATGGTCGGGCTGCTCGTCGTCTCCCACAGCGCCGACGCGGCCCGGGGCGTCCGCGACATCGCGCTGGAGATGGGTGGTGCCGACGCCCGGATCCGCGCGGTCGGCGGCGACGTCGACGGCGGTATCGGGACCTCGGTGACCGACATCCAGTCGGCCCTGTCGGACCTCCTCGCAGAGGCGGAGGGGGTCGTGGTGATCGCAGACCTGGGGAGCGCGGTGATGAACGCCGAACACGCCATCGAGGCCCTCGGCGTCGAGGACAGCGTCGTCGTCGCCGACGCGCCCATCCTGGAGGGTGCACTGAACGCCGCCGTGGCCGCGGCGAGCCCCTCGGCGACCCTCGAGAGCGTCCGGGAGATGGCCGAGGAAGCTGCGAACACATCCAAAGTGTGAGTGTCTCCGCGACCGGGGCGTCCGGGGAGACACTGGGCCGGGACGGTCCTGCGGGCTAGTCCTCGCCGCCCTCGGGCGTCGTGAGCACCGCCTCGAGCGCGTCGAGGGCAGCCGCGGCGTCCTCGCCCTCGGCGACCAGTCGGACCTGCTCGCCGGACTCGACGCCCAGTCCCGTGACTGCGATGGTACTGCGGGCGTTGGCCGTCCGGTCGCCGTCGGCAAGCCCGACCAGCAACTCGCACTCGAATTCGTTTGCGGTCCTGACGAACTCTGCGGCCGGACGGGCGTGGAGCCCCGCCTCGGGGACGACCGTGACAGTCCGCTCCATACCGGCCGGTTCGGTTCCCCGCGGTATTATTCTCCCGGTCGATCGGTGACGGCGATGGCTCTCAGTGACCCCATCTGGTTTCGCGGCTGGGCCGGTGCTGTGCGAGCGTGAATCCTGCCACGAAGAGCACGACGCCAGCGAGCCCCACTCCGTTCCCGCCGGGTGGCTGTCGTGGCCGCACTGCTCGGTTGACAGCACCGCGTGCTCGACCCCCGTGCCCCACGTCCGGCGTGCGTCCTCGGAATTTCCGGCGCCTGGAACATCCCGTGTGAATCCAACTGGAATATTTGCGTATAAAAGCGCTTTAGATTGTGTACGACTTATGTATTACCAGTTAGCTGTGGAAACAGTAAACAACGTACCAGTCGGCCATGGAGACAGGGAACAGCGACGCGGCTGCCCGACCGGCAGCTACGCGCCCGGACGCGATACGCCGGCCGTGGGCGTCACTCGCCGTCCGTCTCGAAGTCGCTCTCGACGAGCGTCACGAGGCGATCGACCGCCCGGTCGGCGTCGGTGCCGTCGGCAGTGATCTCGATGCGGTCGCCGGATTCGACGCCCAGTGAGATGACGCCGATGCTAGATTTGGCGTCGGCGGTGTCGCCCTCGGGGTTGGCCACCTGCACGTCGGCCTCGAACTCCGAGGCGGTCTGGACGAACACCGACGCCGGCCGGGCGTGCAATCCCTTCTCGTGTTCGACCGTCGTGACGCCACTCGCTGTCGTCATGGCGGTGGTCACCTGAGATATGCTCGCACACTCACAAATAGGTTGTGTCTCCCCCACCGGGGACGGCGGAGGTGGCTTTATGGGCCATCGCGCTGTACCACGACACAGGGATGACAGCAGCGAACCAGGAGCGGGTACTCCGTGGCACAGGCGTGACGCCGCTGTCGGGGGTCGGGACCGTGTTCGGGTACGACCCCGACGCGGACCTCTCGCTCCCCGACCCGCCCGACCCGGCCGCGGTCGAAGCCGACGCCGAACTCGGGCGCTTCCGCCGGGCGCGCGAGCGCGTCCGGGAGAACCTCGCGGCCGAGCGCGAGCGGACGGCCGAACGCGTCGGCGAGGAGGAGGCCGAGATCTTCGACGCCCACCGGCAATTCGTCGACGACCCGGAGATCGAGGCGGCGGTCGAGGCCCGCGTCGGCGAGGGACTGCCTGCGGAACACGCCGTCGACGCTGCCTTCGCCGACGCCATCGAGCAGTTCGAGGCCGCGGGCGGGGTCACTGCCGAGCGCGCCGACGACCTCCGGGAGGTCCGCAACCGCCTCCTCCGGGAGTTGCTCGACGCCGAGGTGTCGGACCTCTCGGCGCTTCCCGCGGGCGCGGTGGTCGTCGCCGAGCGTCTGGGGCCGGGCGACACTGCACAACTCGACCCCGAGGCCGTCGGCGGCTTCGCCACCGCGACCGGCGGGCGGACCTCCCACGCGGCCATCATGGCCCGCTCGCTGGGAGTCCCCGCGGTGGTCGGCCTGGGCGAGGAACTGCTAACCATCGCGGACGGCACCACGGTCGTCGTCGACGGCGACGCCGGCGAGGTGGTCGTCGACCCCACCGAGGAACGGCAAGAGCGCGTCCGCGAGGCGGGCCGTGACGTCGCGGTGCGCCACGACCCCGTCGCGACTGTCGACGGCCGGTCGGTCGAGGTGGCCGCGAACATCGGGACGCCCGCCGAGGCCCCGGGCGCCCGCGACCAGGGCGCCGACGGGGTCGGGCTCTTTCGCACGGAGTTTCTCTTCCTCGACCGCGCCGAGCCCCCCGGCGAGGACGAGCAATACGAGGCGGTCGTCGACGTGCTGGAGACCTTCGAGGGGGACCGGGTCGTCGTCCGGACCCTCGACGTCGGCGGGGACAAGCCCGTCCCCTACCTCGACACCGCGGCGGGCGAGAACCCCTTTCTCGGCGTGCGAGGGGTACGCCTCGCGCCGGGCGAGCGGGCGGACCTCTTCGAGACGCAACTCCGGGCGCTGTTGCGCGCGGCGGCGACCGACGCTGGCGATGGACTCGCCGTGATGTTCCCCCTGGTGGCGACCGTCGAGGAACTGGACGACCTGCTGGCCCGCGTCGAGGCGGTCGCCGCGTCCCTCGAGGAGGCTGGGCTTCCCCACCGGGTACCGGAACTCGGCGTCATGGTGGAGACGCCGGCCTCGGCGTTCGTCGCGGGCGAACTCGCCGCCCGGGTGGACTTTCTGAGCGTCGGGACCAACGACCTCACCCAGTACGTGATGGCGGCCGACCGCGGCGACGAGCGCGTCGCCGGCCTGCACGACCCCCGACATCCGCCGGTGTTGCGCGCGCTGGACCGGACGGTCCGGGCGGCCCACGACGCGGGCGCCTGGGTCGGGATGTGCGGCGAGATGGCCGGCGACCCCGACCTGACGGAACTGCTCGTGGGATTGGGGTTCGACGAACTGAGCATGAGTGCCGTGACCGTCCCCGCGGTCAAAGAGCGAGTCACGGAAACGGACGCCGAGCGTGCCGAGGCCCTCGCCGAGCGGGCGCTCGCGGCCGAGACGCTGGCCGACGTCGAGGACCTGCTGGCCGAGGAGGGAGCGGAATGACCGACAGGGAGGTGACCGTCCGCGTGCCGGCGTCGACCTACGAGGAGTGGCAGGCTGTCGCCGACGAGGAGTACGACGGGATGGCCGACCTGGTCCGGACGGCCGTCGAGCGCGAGATCGCCGGCGAGCACGACCGGGAGCTGACGTTCTCGGAGGTGCTCGAACGGTTGCGCAATCCCTACGATCAGTGACGTGACGGAGACGGTCGACGATCAGCGCCGGAGATGCGCGAATGCTACCGCCGGAGATACACGAGCCAACTGCTCGCACGCGAGGAGGTGACGAGAGCAGCGTAGGGGTAGACGACGTTCAACAGGAGGTGCAACACGCCACCGCCGATGAGCGCGAGGCTCCCGAACAGCAGCGAGTCGACGGGTGAGCCCATGCCCAGGGCAGTTCCCAGCCCGCTGTAGTAGAACACCAGACCCAGCCCGGTCGCAACGAACCCCAGGCAGAAGGCCATGTAGCGTTCGAGAAAGGTCCGGAGGGTCGCCCCGCGGTTCTCGAAGAAACCCTCTATGGACCGGCGTTTCGACTCGACCCACTCGCGGTCCCCCGCGAGTCGCAGCCGCAACTCGTTTTCCCGGTCGTCGGCGACGAGGTCGACCTCGCCCTCCCGGGACGTCAGGGAGACCTCGAAAGACTTGACGACGCCGGGCAGGGTCGCGTCCTCGCGGACCGCCGCGAGCGAGGAGTACGTGTACGTGACCGGGCCGTGGTCGAGTTCTACCTCCAGTTGTGGGGCGGTACACCCCGAGAGGAGGGCCTCTTCGAGGGCGGACAGGGCTTCGTCCCCGAGGTGGGCCGCCGGCAAGCGCGTGCTGTATTCCATGTGCCGGGGTTGGCGATGAATACATACAAATCTCTCGGCACAGGTATCACTCGCGAAAAACTCGGGGGCCGGTCAGTCCGACTCGGCGACCTCGTCGGCCAGGTCGTCGGGGTCGATGGGCTCGCCGAGCTTGGTCGGGAGGACGCCCGCCTTGCCCTCCATGTGGCGGCGCTGGACCATCTCGTCGGCCTTCTCGGGCGAGGCACCGGCGATGACGTACATCTTGCGCGGCCAGAGCCGGAGTGCCAGCCACAGCGCGAGGATCGAGACGATCCCGACGGCCAGGCTGAGGTAGGCGCCGCTGATGCCGAGTGCCTGGCCGGGCAGCGCCAGCACGCCCGTGGCGGGCGAGCCGGCGTCGGCGACCGGCGAGGTGATCAGCGACGCGTCTCCGAGGTCGAAGTCCGCCGACACCGCGGCGTCGGTCAACAGCGGCGCGACTGCGCCCGCGATGTAGTGCATGGGGATCATCAGGATGATGCCGGTGATGACCATCTTCACGACGTCACCGTCCATCAGCGGGACCATCATCGCGAAGAAGAACGGGAAGGTGGCCAGGTCGACGCCCCACAGGACGTTGTTCCCGGGCAGGACGATCATCATGAGGATGGCGATCGGGACGGCGATCAGGCTGGCGGCGATGGTCGACTCGTGGCCGATGAGGATCGCCGAGTCGAGCCCGACCGCGAAGTCCCGGTCCTCGAACCGCTGGGTCATCGTATCGCGGATCGACTGCGAGAGCGGCGTCAGTCCCTCCATGAGGATGCCGACCATCATGGGCAGGATGTGCATCACCGCGGCGAACGTGATACCGGCGCCCAGGATCGTGTACCAGGCGTCGGCGGTCCCCAGCGAGTTGATGTTCCCGCCGATGCCGATGAGGATACCCAACACGAGCCCGATGGTGACCGGTTCACCGAAGACGCCGAAGCGTTGCTGGATCGTCTCGGGGTCCCAGGTGGTCGAGCCCACGCCGGGGATGCGCTTGACGACCTCGTGGATCGGGATTGCGGCGACGGCGTATGGGACGGAGGTCCCGTGCGGGATGGAGATGCCGGGCGTGTCGAAGGTCTCCTCGATGGCGGGCTGGAACCAGTCGGCCGCCACCAGGAGGAACACGCCCAGCGTGAGTCCGATTCCCATCGCCACCGCCCAGCTGTTCGTCGCGAAGAACACCAGCCCGGCGATGAACGCGAAGTGCCAGTAGTTCCAGATGTCCACGTTGAGCGTGAACGTGAACCCGATCGCGTACAGGGCGAGGTTCAACACCACGAAAATCGGGATGACCCACACGCCGAGTTCCGCGATGCCAAACGCGATGGCCGCGGCGGCCGGCCACCCGACGTCGACCGCGGCGAGTTCGAGCCCGGTCGCGTCGACCATCGCGTTCGCCAGCGGCCCGATCTCCTCGCCGAACATCCCGATGACGAGGAAGATACCCACGAACCCGACGCCGATCAGGATCGCCGACTTCGCCGCCTGGCTCGCGTTCACCCGGAACGCCAGCGCGATGACGAAGATGATGATCGGCAACAGCACCGACACACCGAGTCCCTGTATCACGTCGTTGAGGCTCTGTACGAATGATGTCTGTAATGCAAACGCTTGTATCACTCTGGGCACCTCGTTCGGGCAATCATCGTGATTCCTAATAAAAATTGCCGTTAGTTACCGTGAGATGACAGTCTATACACCCATTGATACGTGCTGTCGGAGCGATGAGAACGACCGCACCGCCCGCTCACAGGTGCGCGGCGATCTCGTCGAGGACGTCGTCCTCACCGATGCCTGTCATGAACGCCTGCGTCGTGATGACGGGGATGTCGAACTGGTCCTCGTTGAGCGACGTCGTCGCGACGATCAGGTCGTAGTTGCCGCCTCTGGCCTTGCTCGGGGCCTCCGTGGCCTTCGCCTTCGTCAGC
>JAHENO010000153.1 GCA_018609945.1 Haloarculaceae archaeon
GATAGTATGACAACTCAAGTAAGAATGTCACTTGGATCGAGAATATAGGGCACGTTTCGGTTTCCAGCGGACAAAGCAGTAGTGACACCACCTCAGAATCGAACGGCAGTCGCCGTCGTCGACACGACTACCCCCGCGGGTCGCAATCAGGACCGGGATAGGCCCCGTCGTGGGTTGCCTCGTACAGCGCCGCGGCGTCGAACAGGCGGGCGAACGCGTCGGGCGGGCGGATACTCACCTGCAGGTGCGGTTGCAGGGAGAGGTTCGCGCCCGCGCTGCTCAGCCCCTCGTCGTAGGTGAGCAGGTGGGCGGCCCGCCCCCGGTATGCCGACGCGAGGCCGGGGTGATCACCCGCGGGGTGGTCGACGCTCTCTCGGTCGCGCCCGATGCGCTCGCGCCAGTCGGCGGCCAGGTCGGCGTCGGCGAGGTCGGCCACGATTGCCTCGGCGTCGTCGAGCAACGGGTCGCTCGCGACCAGCGTCATCCAGGAGTGTGCCCGCAGGCAATCGAGGGCCTCGCGTGCGGGGCCGCCGACCAGGAGGTCCGCGGCCAGTACGTCCGCGTCCGCGACGACGCGGGTCGGGTCCGCGCTCTCCCCGGAGTGGTCGCTGTCAGCCATCCTCCTCCCGGCGCGTCGCGAGGGCATCGCGGATGTCCGTAACCGTCACGCCGTGGGCGCTCGCGCGGTCGAACAGGTCGGCCCAGGTCATGCCATGCGTCCCGGTCGTCCGCGAGGGGCAAAAAACGCCCGCCGGCCGCGGCGTCACGCGCGCGTCTGACGGGTTTTTATTGACGCCGCCATCCCTTCCTCGTGTGGGCGCGCAGGCTCGACACGGCCTCGGACCACCCATCCTCCCACGGCGCGCCCCGGACACCTGACCACCCACTTTTCGTCGCGCTCCCGCGGCGGGTTTTTGACGCTGGCGTCCCTGCCCACGGTATGCGCGTCGTCTCCCTGCTCCCCTCGGCCACGGAGGTCGTCTACGCCCTCGGGGTCGAGCCGGTCGGCGTCTCCCACGAGTGTGACTACCCGCCGGCCGCACGCGATGTGCCCGCGGTCAACAGCTCCCGGATCGACCCTGACGCCGCCAGTGCCGAGATAAACGAGCAGGTCGAGGCGGCCATCGAGGAGGGCGGGGTCTACGATATCGACCGCGGTCTGCTCGCGGCGCTCGACCCCGACGTCGTCGTCTCGCAGGGCATCTGTGACGTCTGTGCCGTCGACGAAGTGTACGTCCGGGCGGCCGTCGACGAGATGGGGCTGGACGCCGAGGTGCTGACGACCGACCCCCACAGCCTCGGGGACGTCCTGGCCGATATCGAGCGGATCGGCGCCGCGCTCGACCGCGAGGCCCGTGCGCGCGAGGTGGTGGCGGATCTCCGGAAGCGCGTCGCGGCCGTCGAGGAGACGGCTGGCTCGGCGAGCGAGCGCCCGCGGGTGGCGGTGCTGGACTGGCTCGACCCCCCGATGGTCGCCGGCCACTGGGTGCCGGGGATGGTCGAGACCGCCGGCGGCCGGTACGGGCTGGCCGACCCCGGCGAGCGCTCCCGGCCCCGCGAGTGGGAGGCCATCCGCGAGTACGACCCCGACGTGCTGGTCGCCTCGCCCTGCGGATTCGACCTCGACCAGACCGCGGCGAACCTGACGGACCTGACCGACCGCGAGGGGTGGGCCGACCTGACCGCCGTCCGCGAGGGCCGGGCCTACGCCGTCGACGGTCACCACTACGTCAACCGTCCGGGGCCGCGGCTGGTCGACGCCCTCGAATTCCTCGGGTCGCTCCTCCACCCCGGCCGCTTCGCCGACCCGCCCGCCGACGCGGTGCAACCCATCTCCGCGCTCGCGGGCGAACCGGACGCGGGGGCCCTCCAGTGACCGACGACATCACGCTGGACGAGAAACGGGTCTACGGCGACCGCCGGGACCGGACGGTCGCGTTCGTCGCCGCGGCGCCGGGCGTGACACGCGTCGAACTCTCGGGGGACCAGGTCGGGCGGTTCTCGCTGGTCTCCCGCGCGGCCGCGACGGACATCGCCGGCGGGGGCGGCCGGCTCGTGGTTGCGACCGACGAGGACGTCGTCCTCGGGACCGGCGGCGAATTTGCGCCGACGGGCTTCGGGCGGGCCGCTGCCGTCGCCGTCGCCGACGGGGTGCCCGTCGCTGCCGGCCCCGAGGGGCGGGTCGCGTTGCTCCGGGGCGACGAGTGGGAAACCGTCGGGTCAGTGACCGACCCCCAGTGTGGGGACGGCGACCTGCTCGCTGCCCGCGACGGCGTCTCCCGCGTCGGCGAGACGGTGAGCGCGCTCGGGAGCCCGCCCGGGGAGGTGCGGGACCTCGCGGCGGCGGGCCCGTACGCCGCGACCGACGCGGGACTCTACCGCCACGACGGCCGCCGGTGGGAGCCGGTCGTCGATGGCGACTGCCGGCTCGTCGCCGCCGACGGCGAGCGGGCCTGCGTCGTGACCGGGTCGGCGGTGCTGGTCCGGGACGGCGGCGAGTGGGAGCGCGTCGACCGTCCCGGCCCGGACTCGCTCGCGGCCCTCGCGTACGGCGAGAGCCTCTACGCGGTCACCGCCAACGGGACGGTGCTCGTGCGGGCCACCGCCGACGAGACGCCCGACGGCCGGGGCGGCTGGCGCTCGCGGGCGCTCGGGGTCCGCGATGTCGTCGGACTCGCGGTGCCGTAGACGTCCGGCGCCGCGGGCGGAGCCGCCCGGGACGCGGCGCGGGCACGACCCGGGCGGACGGAACCGGGAGCGTTTTCGGCCGGCACGCACAATCGAGGGACGATGCCCGAGGAAGAACCCGACGTGCCGATCCTCTGTCCGGACTGTGACACGGAGACGCGCGTCCCGCTGTCGGAGGTCGCCGAGACGCTCGAGCGACACAACGAGACCCAGCACGACGGCGAGGAGTGTGCCCGGGTCGACCCCGACCTGGCGGACCAACTGGCCGACCTGGTCGCCGAGGACCTCGGACTCCTGGAGTGAGCGTGGTCACGGTGCCAGTAGAGGTCGGAACGGTTAACGGTGGCCACGCCGACAATCGACCTGGTGTGAGAGTCGCGAAACAGCCGGACTGGAGCAGTTCCCGGACACAGACGCTCGCCAGCACATCGCAACAATGTACCCGCTAGCGGCCCAGCCGGTCGGCCAGCCGAGCCTGATGCTGATCGTGGCGATCATCATCGCACTCGGTGTCGCCTCGCAGGTGGTCTCGACGCGCTATCGCGTCCCGAGCGTCCTGTTTTTGATCCTGGCGGGCGTCGCGGTCGGGCCGAAGGGACTCGGGATCGTCACGCCCGAGGCCTTCGGCGGGGCGCTGTCGACGATCGTCGGGCTGAGCGTCGCGATCATCGTCTTCGAGGGGGCGTTTCACCTCCACATCGACAAGCTCCGGGAGGCCCCCTCGGCAGCGCTCCGGCTCGTGACGGTCGGTGCGCTCATCTCCTTTGTCGGCACCGCGGTCGCCGTCCGGTTCCTGCTCGGGGCCGAGTGGGGGATCGCACTGGTCGTGGGTGCCCTGCTCGTCGCGACGGGGCCGACCGTGATCACGCCCATCCTGGAGGTGGTCCCCGTCCGCCGGCCGGTGGCGGCCGTCCTAGAGACCGAGGGGATCGTCAACGACGTGACCGCGGCCGTCCTCGCGGTCGTCGTGTTCAAGGCGGTCGCCGCCCAGGAGGTCCGGCCGGGGGATTTCGTGGGCGCGTTTGCCGAACGGATCGGGATCGGGCTCGGCGTGGGCATCCTCGTCGCAGTGATCCTCTGGTACGTGCTCGCACACGTCGACCTCTCCCCACAGAACGCCCCGCAGAACGCCCGCCTGATCACGCTCGCGGGGGCGGTCATGGCCTTTGCCATGGCCGACTCGATCGCCGCCGAGTCCGGTGTCGCCGCCGTCGCGACCGCGGGGATCATCCTCGGCAACGTCGATCTGCCCTACCAGGACGACATCGAGGAGTTCAAGGGCGACATCACGCTGATCGTCCTCTCGTTCGTGTTCATCGCGCTCGCCGCGCTCATCGAGATCGAGACGCTGATCGAGCTGGGCCTGAGCGGAATCGCGATCGTCGTGATCGTCGCGCTCGTGCTCCGGCCGTTTCTGGTCTTCCTCTCGACGATACGGACCAAGATCACGACGCGGGAGAAGCTGTTCATCAGTCTGGTCGGTCCCCGCGGGATCATTCCCGCCAGCGTGGCGACGCTGTTTGCGATCGAACTCGCGGTGCTGGCCGAGGAACAGGGCCGGCCGGCACTGGCGGCCCAGGCCGACATCCTCGCCGGGACCGTCTTTCTGGTCATCCTCGTGACCGTCGTCTTCGAGGGCGGCCTGGCACGGAAGATCGCGGAATACCTGAACGTACTACCCATGCGCATACTCATCGTCGGCGCGGGCAAGGTCGGACGCTCGCTCGCCGAACGGCTCGAAGACCGTGGCGAAGACGTCCTGCTCATCGAGAAGGACCAGGACATCGTGGAGACGGCACGCGCCGAAGGCTTCACGGTCGAACACGGTGATGGAACCGACTCGCAAACGCTCAGACACGCCGGCGCTGACAACGCCAAGATCGTCATCGCGGCGACGGCGGACGACGACGCCAACCTGCTCGTCTGCCAGCTCTCGAAGACGCAGTTCGACGTCGAGACGGTCGTCGCCCGGGCGAACAACCCGGACAACGTCAAACCGTTCGAGGAACTCGGCGTGCGGGCCATCTCCTCGTCGGACGCCACCGCCTGGGCGATGGACAACGTCATCGAACGCCCGGCGCTGGCAAACTGGATGACCGAACTCGGTCGGACCGGCGACGTCCAGGAGATCGAGGTGACCGCCGAGGACATCGTCGGCATGACCATCGAGGAACTCGACGACGAACTGCCGAACGGCGTCCTCATCGCGCTGGTCGGCCGCGACGGCGAAAACCGGGTCCCCGAACAGGACCTGAGCATCGAGTACGGCGACCACCTCACCTTCCTCGGACACACCGACGCCGTTCGCGACGCGCTCCAGCGCACCCACCCACACGATTGAGGGTGATGCCACGGGAGTGACCGCCGGAAGGGGCGCCCCACAGCGGCACAGCCCGGACGCTCGCCGCTTCGACCGCGCACCGAAAAGCCGTTTAGGGTGGGTAGCGACCCCTCGCACATGATCGTCGCCGGGTCGCACTCGCAGGGGCTGGCCGCCGAACTCGCCGCGGTCACGGGACAGGAGCTGGCGGGCGTCGCGTACGAACGGTTTCCCGACGGGGAGGGAGTCGTGCGGGTCGACGGCGTCGACTCCGGCGACGGCGCCGTCGTCGTCGCGGCGACCGTCTCCGACGCCGCGCACGTCGAACTCCTGCAGTTGCAGGACGCGGTCCGCGAGGCCGGTGCCAGCGGGGTGACGACGGTCCTCCCCTACATGGGATACGCCCGCCAGGACCGGGCCTTCGAGGCAGGGGAGCCGATCTCCGCACGGGCGGTCGCGCGGGCGATTTCGACGGGAGCCGACCGCGTCCTGACGGTCAACCCCCACGAGGCGAGCGTCAGCGAGTTCTTCGACGTGCCGGCCGCGGCCGTCGACGCCGCGGGCCGTCTTGCCGACCCGCTGCCCGAGGACCTCGCGGATCCGCTGTTTTTGGCGCCCGACGACGGCGCCGTCGACGTCGCCCGGTCGGTCGCCGACGCCTACGGCCGGGGCGACACCGATCACTTCGAGAAGACGCGCCACTCCGGCACGAGCGTCGACATCGAACCCCGGGACGCCGCCGTCGGCGGCCGCGACGTCGTGCTGGTCGACGACATCGTCGCCACCGGA
>JAHENO010000154.1 GCA_018609945.1 Haloarculaceae archaeon
GAAGACATGGAAGTGCAGGTTCCGAACAAGGTCGGTGACGACGCCGACCACGCCACCTGGCACCTCGACGGGACCATCACCATTACGACCCGGGAGCGTGACTGAAACCCCAGCTCCGCGAGCGCCGCTGACCGTCGAGACAGACCTCGAACTCACGATCGACGGTGTCCGGGCGGACGTTCGCTCGACTGGTGACCGGCTGTTCGTCGAGTTCCCGTCCCTGGGTGCCGTCGCCCGCGCGCTGCGTGCTTCGCCGCCGGGAGAAACCGCGGGGGTCGCGTCGCTGCTGGCCGTGACGGATCTCACTGTCGAGGTCCGCTCGCGCGGGCGGACGGTCGCCGCAATCGGGGCCGACGCTCCTGCCGGCCCGCTCTCGCGGTGGCTGGGTACTGCCCCGGCCCAGATTCGACCCGCCGGACTCGTCGCTGCGGTCGGCCAGGAGATTACCGCCGGGGTCCGCCTGGCTCGTGACCTCTTCCGGTGACTCGCCAGGGTGAGAGCAGACGTTTCCGCCGCCGGTACGACTCCCGCGGATTCCTTCCCTTCGGTCGGGACATCGGGACTGAGTATCGCGTCGGGACGTCCGTCCATATTCCCGCGGTCCTGGCACTCAGCCGGCGACCGAAGCCGCCTGACACCCGGGGATTGAGAATGTCCAGTGATAGCAAAGAGACGGGCCGTTTCATTTATTTATAGGCCGCCGCTCCCGCACACTATTTTTGGATATGTGATTATCTAGTCCGATCTGCAAATGTTGCTTGCACCGGTCGATTATAAACAGTCCCCGCCGCAGAGGGACTATGCTCGAGACAGCATTACACACGGGCGCAGAGCACCCGGACCTCTGGTGGGTCGTCGTCCCGTCGTTTCTGGCCTTCCTGGCGGGGCTCGTCCTCGGCTCCCGTGCCGACAGTATCGACGCCTGGAGCGAGCGACGCAACGGGACAGACGACACGCGATGATCCACTCCCACTGCGGGGGGTCGCTCGATGAGTGATGTCACTCCGGGGGAACTGTTGTGCGCGGACGAAGACGTGACGATCAACGCCGACCGGGAGACTGCGACGGTGTCCGTCGAGAACACCGGCGACCGACCGGTCCAGGTCGGCTCGCACTTTCACTTCTTCGAGACGAACCCGGCGCTCGCCTTCGACCGCGAGACGGCGTACGGGATGCGGCTGGATATCCCGGCCGGGACCGCGATCAGGTTCGAACCGGGGACAGCACAGGAAGTACCCCTGGTCGCTATCGGGGGTAACCGCGTCGTCCGCGGAATGGCGGGCCTGGTCGATGGCGAACTCGACGACGAGAAGCGAAAAGAGCGGGCCCTCGAACGCGCCGGGGCGCAGGGGTTCCGCGGAGTCGAGCGATGAGCCGTGACCTCTCCCGGCGGGAGTACACCGACCTGTTCGGGCCGACCACCGGGGACCGGCTCAGACTGGGCGATACCGAGTTGCTCGCCGAAATCGAAGCCGACCACGCGACGCCCGGTGACGAGGCCGTCTTCGGCGGCGGCAAGACGATGCGTGACGGCATGGGGATGCAATCGGGGAAAACGCAGGCGGACGGGGCACTCGACTGGGTCTACTCCAACGTCGTCGTGATCGACCCGGTCGTGGGCATCCGGAAAGGCGACATCGGCGTCAGAAACGGCCGGATCGTCGGCGTCGGGAAGGCCGGCAACCCGGACACGATGGACGGCGTCGATCCGGACCTCGTCGTCGGCCCGAGCACAGACGCCGTGCCGGCGGACGGGCTGATCGCCACGCCCGGCGCCCTCGACATCCACATCCACTTCAACAGCCCGCAGCTGGTCGACCACGCCCTCGCCAGCGGCGTCACGACGATGTTCGGCGGCGGGTACGGCGGCGGTGCGACGACCTGCACCCCGGGCCCGGAGAACATCAAACGGTTCCTGCAGGCCGCCGACGAGTGGCCGGTCAACGTCGGCTTCTACGGTAAAGGGAACAGCAGCGATCCCGCTCCCCTCAAGGAGCAGTCCGAGGCGGGTGCCGTCGGGCTGAAACTCCACGAGGACTGGGGCTCGACGCCGGCGGCGATCGACACCTGTCTGGCCGTCGCCGAGGAGGAAGACCTCCAGGTGTGTATCCACACCGACACGCTCAACGAGTCGGGCTTCGTCGAGAACACCTTCGACGCCATCGGCGACCGGGTGATCCACACCTTCCACATCGAGGGTGCCGGCGGCGGACACGCACCGGACGTGCTCGAACTCATCGGCCACGAGCACATGCTTCCCTCCTCGACGAACCCCTCGATGCCCTACACGGCGAACACCTTCGACGAACACCTCGATATGGTGATGGTCTGTCACCACCTCAACCCGGACGTGCCCGAGGACGTCGCCTTCGCGGAGTCGCGCATCCGGGCAGAGACCATCGCCGCCGAGGACGTCCTCCACGACATGGGGGCGATCAGCATGATGACCTCGGATTCGCAGGCGATGGGGCGGATGGCCGAAGTGATCTGCCGGACCTGGCAGACCGCGAGCAAGATGAAACAGCAACGAGGGCCCCTTGCCGAAGACGCAGACACCGGCGCCGACAACGCCCGGATCAAACGGTACGTGGCGAAGTACACGATCAATCCCGCCCGGGTGGCCGGTATCGACGAGTACGTCGGGTCGCTACAGCCGGGGAAGATGGCGGATATCGTCCTGTGGGAGCCGTCGTTTTTCGGTATCAAGCCCAAATACGTCATCAAGGGCGGGTTCCCGGTCCACAGCCAGATGGGCGAAGCGAACGGGTCGCTGATGACCTGCGAACCGGTGTTGCAGCGGGAACGCGCCGGCGCCATGGGATCGGCGAAACACGCCCTCTCGGTGACCTTCGTCAGCAATTCGGCACACGAACGGGGCGTCGGGGAGGCGTACGGCCTGGAGACCGAGACACGGCCGGTCAGTGGGGTCCGGTCCGTGCACAAGTCCGACATGCTGCACAACGACTACTGCCCCGACGACATCGACATCGACCCACAGACGTTCGAGGTCGCCGTCGACGGCGACCACGTCACGTGCGAACCGGCCGAGGAGCTACCACTCACGCAACGGTACATACTCTAACGATGGGAATGAACCTGACACCGAAGGAGCGAGAGCGGTTGACCATCTTCATGGCTGCCGAACTGGCGCGCCGCCGCAAGGAGCGCGGCATCGCGTTGAACCACCCGGAGACGGTCGCGTACATCTCCGACTGGGTGTGCGAGCGCGCCCGCGAGGGCGAGAACGTCGCGGAGATCCGCTCGAAGGCGACCGGGCTGTTGACCCGCGAGGACGTGATGGACGGCGTGCCGGAGATGGTCGACATGGTACAGGTCGAGCCGACGTTTCCAGACGGAACGAAGCTCGTGACGGTCCACGACCCGATCCGGGCGGACACGCCCGACCAACTCGATTCATGAGAGACACGGACGTCGCGACGGTCGGCCTCGGCGGCCCGGTCGGGTCGGGCAAGACCAGCCTCGTCGAGCGGCTGGTCCCTGCGCTGGCCCCGGACTACGAGGTCGGCGTGATCGCAAACGACATCATGACCAGGGAGGACGCCGAGCAACTGCGGGCGTCCTTCGAGGGGACGCTCGACCCCGAGATGGTCCGCGGGGTCGAGACCGGTGCCTGTCCGCACACTGGCATCCGGGAGGACCCCTCGATGAACATCGCGGCGGTCGAGGAACTCGCCGAGACCAACCCGGACCTGGACGTCGTGTTGATCGAGAGCGGCGGTGACAACCTCGCCGCGACGTTCAATCCGGAGCTCGCCGACTACTCGCTGTTCGTGATCAGCGTCGCGGAGGGTGACGACATCCCGCGCAAGCGCGGCCCCGGCGTCACGCAGGCCGATTTGCTCGTCGTCAACAAGACGGATCTGGCCGAGCACGTCGACGCCGACCTGGAGGTGATGGCGGCCGACGCCCGCGCGGTTCGCGGCGAGGAGCCGACCTGCTTCACGGACTGCAAATCCGGCGAGGGCGTCGACGAGGTGGTCGCGTTGCTCGAAGAACAGGTGCTGTTCGCGGCCGGAACCCCATGAGTGCGGTCCCGCCCGCCTTCGAGCGCTACGGCGAGGACGACCTGGCGCAGGCGGAGGCGTTCGGGCCGGGAAAGGACGGCCGCTTCGAGGCGCGACTCGCCAGGGAACCCGGCGGACGGACCCGGCTCCTCGAGGAGTTCACCAGGGTCCCCTACCACCTGACGGGCACCCTCGACATCGACCCGGCCCCCGGGCTGACGACGCTGTGCCTGCAGGAACCCACCGGCGGGGTCGCACAGGGGGACCGCCACAGCATCGACGTGACAGCAGAAGAGCGTGCCCGCGCACACCTGACGACCCAGAGCGCCACGAAGGTCCACAGCATGACCGGGAACTACGCCCACCTCGCCGCGACACTGCAGGCGGGGCCGGACGCCTACCTCGAGTACCTCCCCGGGCCGACGATCCTCAACGAGGACGCCCGCTGTCTACAGACGGTGTCGGTCGACCTCGCCGGGAGTGCGGTCGTGGTGCTCTCGGACGTGCTGGTGCCGGATGGCCTCTCGGCACACGAACCCTTCGAATTCGACCACTACGCGAGCACCGTCGAAGCGCGCTGTGACGGTCGGCTGGTCTGTGCCGACGCGGTCGACCTCCAGCCGACGGCAGGCCGTCCCGCCGACCCGGCCACGATGGACGAGTACGAGGTGCTGGGAACGCTGTACGCGTTCGCGCCGGCGGCGGACACGGCGTCGCTCGCGGACGAGGTCTACGACCGGACGAGCGACAGCGCGGACGTCGCTGCCGGCGTCTCCGCGCTCCCACACGAGGCCGGCGTGTCGGTCCGGGTCCTCGGTCACCGGACTGCGTCGGTAGTCAGCACCATCGAAGCGGCCTGGGCCGGCGTGCGGGCAGTGACGCTGGGGGCCGACATCCCGGACGACAGGTGGTACTGATGGAGCACATCGACGGCATCGTCGGAAACGTCAACGAGGAGGCGTCGCTCGCCCGGCGGATCCGCGACCACGACTCGGCGGGGACACTCGAACGGGTCATCATCGAGGCTGGCGACCGACGACGCTCCAGACTCCGGGTCGAAACCGACGCAGGCACCGACCTCGGTCTCGTCCCCGACAGGGAACTGCGTTCGGGCGACGTGCTGGTCCTCGAGGCGGACCGGGCGGTCGTCGTCGAATTCGAACCCCGCGAAGCCGCAGTCATTCCCTTGCCCGAGGCGACGCCGGCGTCACTCGCGCGGATGAGCAAACTCGGCCACCGGATCGGGAATCAGCACTGGGACCTCGCTGTCCACGACGGCGCGCTGTACGTCCCCGTAGCGGCCGACCACCGCATCGTCGAAGACGTGCTCGGACCACACCTCCCGGCGGGAACCGAGATCAGATATGCGGATGTCGACGCGAGCCTGTGGATCGAGGGCGACGGCGCTCGCGGCGAAGACGGATACGGCGTTGGTGACCACGAGCACGGCCACGGTCATCAGGAGCACAGTCACGCAGAGCACACGCACGGTGACGATCACTCGGAGCACACGCACGCTGGCGGCCACGACCACGGGAGCGGAAGTCACAGCGGGGAGACCAATGAATAGCAGCGCGTTCCTGATGGGGTTGCGACTCGGAGATTCGTTTCTCCCCGTCGGGACCTACACTGCCTCCTACGGCGTCGAGCAGTACATCAACGAGGGGAAAATCGAGACGGCCCGGCAACTGGGCGACCTCGTCAGCTCGTATCTGGAGCGCCTCGTCGGGCCTGCGGACCTGGTCGCGCTCGGGAACGCACACGAGGCGACCGCGACGGACGATATCGACCGGCTACTCGCGGTCGGGGAGCGGTTCCACGCTGCGACCTTCCCGGCAGAGTTCAGGGAGAGTTCGGGGAAAGCCGGGACGCAGCTCCTGGAGTTACTCGCGGCGACCAGCGACCTGTTCGAACCCGAC
>JAHENO010000155.1 GCA_018609945.1 Haloarculaceae archaeon
ACAGCGCCGCGAGCACCCGACCGAGCGAGAGCAGGAGTTCGGCCATTATATTCCGAGCCCCGCGTGCCAGGCGTCGGCGTCCGATTCGGCGACCCGCTGGTCCATCGCGGCGAGTTTCGAGACGGCAAGACTCGCCGTGCGGGCCGCCCGGCGCTCGCCGACGACCGCGAATTCGCCGGACGTGCGGTCGGCGTAGACAGTACAGACCGCGCCCGCGCGCAGCCCGTAGATGTTCGTGAGCGTGAGGATGGCGCTGGCCTCCATCTCGAAGTTGAGCACGCCGGCCCGCCGGAGTTCCGCGATGCGTTCGTCGCTGTCCCGGGCCTCGAACCCGCCGAATCCCGCACGGCTCTGTCCCGCGTAGAAGGAGTCCGTCGAGGCCGTGAGCCCGACGTGGTAGTCGTAGCCCAGCTCCTCGGCGGCGGCCGCCAGTGCCGCCACGACCGCGTGGTCCGCGACCGCCGGATAGTCCTCGCGAACGTACTCCGAACTGGTCCCCTCCTGGCGGACCGCGCCGGCGGTGATGACCAGGTCGCCGACGTCAGTCTCGGGCTGGATGGCGCCACAGGAGCCGACCCGGAGGAAGGTGTCGGCGCCGACGCGTGCCAGTTCCTCGACGGCGATTGCCGCCGACGGCGAGCCGATGCCCGTCGAGGTGACGGAGATGGGCGTCCCGTCGTAGGTGCCGGTGGCGGTCCGGTACTCGCGGTGTGCTGCGACGAGGTCGTGGTCGTCCCAGACGTCGACGACCTTTTCGACGCGCTCGGGGTCGCCAGGCAGGAGGACACTGTCCGCCACGTCGCCCTCGGCTACTTCGAGGTGGTACTGGACGTCCTCGCGAGGGTCCTCGTCGGGGCTCACGGCTCGACCCCCAGGTGACGTGCGGTGATGGTTTCGGGCAGCAACTCGCCGAGCCGGTGGGTCGTCACGTCGGCGGCCGACACCTCCTCGCCGTCGCCCGCGTCACAGTGGACGGGGAACTCCTCGTCGCAGAACTCGGCGAGCGTCTGTCGGCACATCCCGCAGGGAGTGATACCGTCGCGCGCGGCAGAACTGACGGCGAGAGCCGCGAACGTCCGCGTGCCGTCGGCGATGGCGGTGCCGAGAGCGACCTCCTCGGCGTGCAGGCTGTTCGAGTAGTTGGCGTTCTCGACGTTGCAGCCGGTGTAGACCGTCCCGTTGGCGGCCAGCAGCGCTGCCCCGACCCGGTACTCCGAGTAGGGAGCGTACGCCTCCGACAGCGCTGTGCGGGCCCGCTCGACGAGGTGCTCGGTATCCATGTCACCACCTGGGTCGGCCCCGGCAAAAAAGCCGCCGACCCTGCCCCTCCGCCTGCCGTCGCCAGCTATCGGGCCGACCGTACCGATCCACCGGGTACGAGGGCGAGAGCGCAGTCACTCCGACCGTGGCAATCAAGCGGACGCGGGCCCTAGGGGCGGCCGTGACTCCCGGGCGTCTCGACCGGCTGGCGCCGTCGCCAGCGCTGGTCGACTGGGCGATCTTCCTCCTGGTCGCGCTGGAGGTCTGTTCGGGCCTCCTCTCGCTGACCGCCGGGACCCCCGACTGGGGATGGCTGTTCGTCGTCCACTCGGCGGGCGGCGTGACGCTCGTCGCCGCCCTGTTCTGGAAGTTCCGCAGGGTTCGCCGCCGCGTCACGGACCGGTCGCTGTGGGACGGTGGGACGCCGATCTCCCTCGCGCTGGCGACGCTCGCGCTTTCGGCACTCGTCACCGGACTGGTCTGGAGCGCCGTCGGCGTGGTCCGGATCGGCCCGTGGACGCTGCTGACCGGACACATGCTCCTCGGACTCGGGGTGGTGCCGGTCCTGGCCTGGCACCTGCGCCACCGCTTCAGGCTGCCGGCAGCGAGCGGGTTCGAACGACGCCGGGAGACGCTCCGCCTCACCGCGCTCGCCGTCACCGGCGCGCTGGCCTGGCGGCTGGCCGAAGCGGGCGCCACGCTGGCCGGACTCGCGGGCGCCGACCGGCGATTCACCGGCTCCTCCGACGCCGCCGGCGGGACCGGCAACGACTACCCGGTGACAATGTGGCTGGCCGACGACCCCGACCCCGTGGACGTCGACGCCTGGCGGCTCCGGGTCGACGGCGCGGTCGAGTCCCCGCAGTCGTTCACCTACGACGAACTCACCGCCCGGGACGGGGACGGCGCGGCCGGGGATCGCCAGCGGGCGGTGCTGGACTGCACGAGCGGGTGGTACGCCGAGCGCGACTGGGAGGGTGTCCGGGTCGGTGACCTGCTGGACGTGGCGGGCACTGCCGAGGGAAGCCAGTGGGTCCGGTTCCGGTCGGTGACGGGCTACCGCTGGTCGTTGCCCCTGGCGGACGCCAGGGACGCGCTGCTGGCGACGCACGTCGGGGGCGAACCGCTCTCGCACGGCCACGGCGCGCCGCTGCGCCTGGTCGCACCCGGCCGGCGCGGCTTCCAGTGGGTCAAGTGGGTCGACCGCGTCGAGGTCCACCGGACCCGGGACCCCTCGCAGTGGGTCGCCATCTTCACGAGCGGCCTCTGAACGGCCGGACTACGTTCGGCTATAGATCCCGACGTAGCCCACATAGCAGCGTCCTTTAGACAGCGGGTCGGCACCTCGATACGGTCAGGAAACCATCACAGAAGCAATGGTACGCACGACACAACCGACGATCGAGCGCGCGAGGGGGCGCGTCGAGACGGAGATCGAACTCGTCGAGCGGGAACGGAAAGCATTCCGGCGGTTCGTCGCCCGCCTCCACGATATGGGTGGCGAACGACCGACGCCAGGGGAGATGGACACAGAACGACCGTCAGCAGGAGAGACGAGCGCCGGTGGCGGTCCTGCGGTCGCGACCGTGCGCGAGCCGACGCCGTCGGAAGGACTGCGCGCGGTCCGGGCGGCCTACCGCGAGACGGTGATGGCGGTCCCCCACTACGACCGGGAGTACGGCGACACGCTCGCCGAGAGCATGGCCGCCGAACTGGGGGAGACCCTCGCCGGCCACGTCGTCGACGGGCAGGTACTCACCCCGAGACTCTACGAGGCGGTGCGTGCGGCGAGCGAGCGCGCCAGGGACGACCGCAGCGATTTCCTGCGACACCTCGGCCAGGAGCGCGAGTCGCTGTGCGAGGTTGCGGCGGAACTGAACGATATCGAGTCCCGACTGGTCGAACTGGAGACACGCATCGACCAGGCTCCGACGAGCGCCCAACTCAGCAGGGTCGACGACGCGCTGGCGGCGCTGGAAGAACGGTGTACCGACCTGGCGAACCGCCGCCAGGCGACGATCCACGGCCGCTCGGTCAGGAAGATTTCCGGCGTCGAGGGTGTCAGCCTCCTCCAGTACCTCTATGCCGACCGGCTTGCGACGGTGACGCCGGCGCTGTCCGACCTCGCGGACTGCCTCGACGCCGTCCGTCACCAGCGAACGCGCTGTCTGCGCTGACCGGGTCCCGCGGGCGTCGCGCCGCTCCCTGCAAACCGCCGGCGGCGACGGTCGAACACCGTGTCCGCGAGCGCGGTCATCGACCCCGCCTGAGTTCCTCGATGAGGCGGTCGATGGTCTCCTGCTGGTCGCGGAGCAGCTGGTTCTGTTTCTTCACGGCAGTCGTCAGCGTCGAGAGCTGGCTCTTCATCGCCTCGATGTCCTCGGGATCGACGGCCGGTTGGTCCGACTGCCACTCCGCGGTCGCCCGGGGCTGGGAGGCCCCGGACTCGGCTGCGTGCTCGCTGGACGCCGACTCGTCCCCCGTGCCGGCGTCCGCGGCGTCCGCACGGTCGTCGGATTCGGGGTCAGGATCGGATTCGGGGGCGTGAGCGCTGGAGGTGTCGCTGGAACCGTGCGACGGTGACGACTCCTCGCTGGCTGACCCGGTCGCATCCAGCGGGTCCGTGGAGGTCGTCTCGCTGTCCTCGTCCCCGCCGACGAGGGGCGAGATGCCGTCGTCGAGCGATAGCGACGGCTCCGCGTCGTCCGACGCCGCGGGGCCCGAGTCCTCGACGCCGACCTCGGCGTTGAGGGAATCGAGCGAGTCCACGTCGTGGTAGGCAAAGAGAGCCTGCTTGAGCGAGCGCTCGACCACCCTGCCCCGGTCGCTGGGGGCCTTGATGCGCTGTGGTCGCCCGTCGACCGAGAGCACAATCTGGGTGGCCACGTTCCCCTTCTCGAAGGACAGTCCAGTCACGTCGGCGTACGGAAACTCCTCGAAGTCGTCGTCCCAAACGGGAGCGCCGACGTGCTTGACCAGGCGGTGGGAGGTTACCACGAGCGTGAGCTCGCTGAAACTGAACACGTCGCTGATCGACTCCCCGTCGACGGTGACGCCGGCGACGTGCAGGATGCCCCCGAGGAGGAGTTTCCGAACGGTGTCGGCCCGCTCGGCCGGCACTGTAAAGGAGTCGGTGCCCTCGACGTACTCGAAGACGAACTTCGTCTTGCGACGCCCCTCCGAGATGTCGAACCGCTCGACGTCGTGGGCATAGACCGACACCGACTCGTCGCTGAGCAGTCCCTCGCCGCGGTAGACGAGCGTCCGGGTCGGCGTCATGCAGACCACGTCCTCGTCGCCCAGCGAGACCGTCGCCTCGACGGATTCCTCCCCCAGCCGTTCCCTGACCAGGTGCGGAACGTCCATGCGGGGAGTGTTCCCGGCCGACGGTATAAAACCGCGGGTGCGTCCGGGCCGTTTGCGCAGCCGCTCGACATGTTTTTACGAAGCTGAGCGAATGATTCCACAATGGGCGACGTGCTGACGGGGGTCAAACGCCTGTTCTGGAACGCCGGCGAGTCACGACTGCGTGCGCTGTTCCGGGTGCCGGTCGTGTTCGGGCTGGTGTTGCTGGCAGCACAGCTCGTCACGGCCGGCCTGGGAGGGTTCCGGCAGCTCCTCGACGTGCCCAGCCCGGTCTTTGCCTCGCTGCAACTCGGGGCGCTGACGGTCGCAGTGGCCGCCGTCGCCTGGTTCATCGACAAACGCCGCCGGCGTGACATGGGACTGGCGCTGACCAGGGAGTGGTGGCTGGACGCGGCTGCCGGCCTCCTGGCGGGACTCGGGATGGTGGCAACCGTCGTCGTCGCTCTGCGGGTCGCCGGGATGGCGACCGTGGGCGGGGCCTACCGCGTCGAGGACCCGGCCATCGTCCTCGGGGACTCGGCGGCCGAGGCGCTCCTGTACGGGCTCCTGTTTTTCACCGCCGTTGCCGTTCTCGAGGAACTGCTCGTCCGGGGATACCTGCTCACCAACGTCGCCGAGGGCGTCAGCGGACGGGCGGGCGAGCGAACAGCCGTGTGGGTCGCCATCGTCGCGACCGCGGTGATCTTCGGCGCGCTCCACGCGGCCAACCCCGGGGGCTCGGTCGTGAGCTTCCTGAACATCGTTCTCGCAGGCGTCCTCCTCGGCGTCGCCTACGCCGCCACGGGCCGGCTGGGCTTTCCCGCGGGCCTCCACACGACCTGGAATTTCGGGCTCGGCCCGCTCTTCGGCCTCCCGGTCAGTGGCCTCAGAACCGACGCCGCCGCCGTCCCCGTCCGCGTCGAGGGGCCCCGCCTCGTCACCGGGGGCGAGTTCGGCCCGGAGGGTGGCCTCGTCATGCTGGCGGCGCTGGCCGTCGGGACCGGACTGCTGGCCTGGTGGCTCCGCCGGACCGGCGACGGCCTCGCCGTCCAGGGTCGTGTCGCGATCCCCGACCTGTGGTCCGAGGGGCGGGACGATACCTGACCCCCCGATTTCACCTCGGCTCTGCCCTCCGTCCGGCGGTTCATCGCCGATTTCTTCACTTTCACCGCCCCCCGTCAGACACACGGAGGGAATTGGAGACGAGCGGCTTACTCCGCGACGAGACCGTCCCCGTCGACGCGCATCACGGCCTCGCCGTCCGCGAGGTTCGGCGCGTCGACCAGGCGGACGATGCGCTTGTCGGCCTTGGACTTGCGCAGGTAGAGCCGGAACGTCGAGGTGTGTCCCAGGATGTTGCCGCCGATGGGCTGGGTGGGGTCCCCGAAGAAGGAGTCGGGGTTGGCCGCGACCTGGTTGGTGACGATGACCGCGGTGTTGTTGAGGTCGCCCACGCGCATCAGGTCGTGGAGGTGCTTGTTGAGTTTCTGCTGGCGGTCGGCGAGTTCGCCGCGGCCGACGTACTCGGCCCGGAAGTGCGCAGTCAGGGAGTCGACCGCGAGCAGTCGGACGGGGAACTCCCCGTCCTGGCTGTCGCTGGCGATCTCCTGTGCCTTCTCGGCCAGCAGGATCTGGTGGTTGGAGTTGAACGCCTTCGCGACGTGGATGTTGTCGAGGATCGACTCCAGCAACGCCTCGCGGAGGGTCTCGTCGTCGGCGTCGGCCTCGCCCTCGTCGGCGACGCCGTGCAGGACCATCGTGTCCTCGATGGTCTCGTCCTCCAGTCCGTAGAGCATGTCCTCGATGCGCTCGGGCCGGAAGGTGTCCTCGGAGTCGATGAAGATGGCGCTCCCTTCGAGGCCGCCGTGCTCGCGGGGGAGCTGGACGTTGACCGAGAGCTGGTGGGTCACCTGGGACTTTCCGGAGCCGAACTCCCCGTAGACCTCGGTGATGGACTGGGTCTCGACGCCGCCACCGAGCAGTTCGTCCACTTCCTCGACGCCCCAGGTGAGCTTGCCGATCTCCTGGCGACGCTCCAGTACCTGTGCACCCGACTCGAACCCGCCGATGTCGGCGGCCTCGCGCGCGGCGTTGATGATGTCGGCGGCGCTCGACTCGCCGATGTCGGCCGTGTTCGACAGCTCTCCGGGGCTGGCGACCGCGATGCCCTGGTAGTTGTCGAAGCCGTTGTCTCGCAGCTTTTCCGCCGTGGCCGGACCGACTCCCGGCAGGTCCTGGAGGTCTTCACCTGTGGACATACTCGGCGGTTGTGCCCCCTCCCTCATAAACCTCCGTTAACAGCATAGTGAAAGTGAAAGAGACCGACGCCGGACCCGGACAGGAGGCGGGCGCCCACAGATTGAAGGGAAAGGCTCTTCGCCGGCGGCGGCGACCCGCCCACGATGTCGTTCTTCACGCGGCTGGCCGACCGGGTCGAAGCTGTGGACAGCGTCGTCTCGGTCGGGCTTGATCCCGACCCCGACCGCCTGCCCGATGCCATCCGGGACGCCGACCTCCCGCGGTGGGCGTTCAACCGCCGGATCATCGACGCGACCCACGAACACGCGGCCTGCTTCAAACCCAACGCTGCTTTCTACGAGGACCCCGACGGCTGGCGCGCGCTCGAAGAGACGGTCGCCTACGCGCACGGGAAAGGGGTGCCAGTCCTGCTGGACGCAAAGCGGGCCGACATCGGGAACACCGCCCGCCGGTACGCGTCGGTCCTGGACGAGAACGGACTGGGCGTCGACGCCATCACCGTCAACCCCTACCTCGGCCGGGATGCCCTGGACCCGTTCCTCTCGCGCGAGGAGGCGGGCGTGTTCGTCCTCTGTCGCACCTCCAACCCCGGCGGCGCGGACCTCCAGGACCTCGAACTGTCCTCGGGCGAGACCGTCTACGAGCGCGTCGCCGCGCTCGCGGACCTCTGGAACGACGCCGGAAACGTCGGGCTGGTCGTCGGCGCGACAACACCTGAGGAACTGGAGCGCGTCCGCGAACGCGTCCCCGACATCCCCTTCCTCGTGCCGGGCGTGGGTGCCCAGGGCGGGGACGCGAAGGCAGCCGTCGAGCACGGGCTGGCCGCGCCGGCCGGTATCGAGGAGCCCGTCGGGCTGGTCAACTCCTCGCGGGGCATCATCTTCGCCGGCGAGGAGGCCCGGGACGCGGACGCGTATTTCGACGCTGCCGGGGCGGCGGCGAAACGGCTCAAGCGGCGGCTGAACCAGTACCGGTGAGTACCAGTCACCTGTATCGCGAGCATCCGCGCCGAGCGAGCGGCGGAGCCGCGAGCAAGCGAGGCGCGGTTCACCGACTGCGAGCGAAAGCGAGACGCGACGGCAGGAGCGTCTCGGAATAGCGAGCGGTCGGCCTTTTTCGCCCACGTTTTTCGAGGAGTGGTGCGCGAACGGAGTGAGTGTACCCGACGAAGAAAAACGTGGTCTAGAACCGATAGGTGTCGACGCCGTCGGGCATGTCGTCGCTCCCGGGGATGTGCTCGCGGTCGCCGCGGCCGACGTCGGCCGCACACTCGACACAGAGGCCGGTATCGTCGTCGAAGTGACGGTCACAGACGAGTTGCCCACACCGGTCGCAGGTGTGTCTGACGTCTGCAGTCTGGCAGATCTCGCAGGGGCTGGAGACGCTCATACCCCGTCTAGCGAGTCGAGCCGTTTGAACGCTCTGCCGGCGACGGGGACCAGAACCGTTGGGGGTCCGGCCCCGGAGGCGAGAGGCTTACGGGGGTCCCAGCCATATGTATGGGCGTGCGTCGCACGCGTCTCGTGACCGGCCTCGCGGCTGCCTTCGGGCTGATGACCGCCATCTTCGTCGTCGGCGGCGTCGTCTCCAGTCCCGGGCTCCTCGTGCTCGCGCTCGTCTTCGCGCCGGTGACGTACCTCCTCTACAGACACGCCACCGGACGGTTGCTCGGCCGGGTCTACCGCGGCGTCGAGCAGCAGGCCGCGCAGAACGGCGCCGACCCGGGACGGGGCGGGTTCGGCGCTGGACCCCGCGAGGAGTGGCAGCCGCCCCGGGACGAACGGCGGCGGGCACGGCAGGCCCAGGGGAGACGGCGCGCGCAGGGCCGGGCAGACGGCCGCGGTCGGACACGCAGGGGCGGGGGCCGCGGGCCACGGCAGCGTGCCAGCGACGAACCGACCCCCCGCGAGGCCTACAGCGTCCTCGGTGTGGACCCCGGTGCCGACGAGGCGGCAGTCAGGGAGGCCTACCGCGAACGCATCAAGGAGGTCCATCCCGACACCGACGGCGGCGACGAGGAGGCGTTCAAGCGCGTCCGGGCGGCCTACGAGGTCCTGACGGACTAGCGAGACCACAACGGCCATGCCGACGGAGGCCCACCCTGGCTCATGGACGATCCCGGTTCGCTCGTTCCGGAGGCCGGCCCGCCGCTGGTCGTCGACGTCGACGGGACTTTGACCGACGCCGACCGGCGGCTCGACCCGCGCGTGTTTCCCGTCCTCCGGTCGTGGCCCGCCCCGGTCGTCGTCGCGACCGGGAAGGCACTCCCCTTTCCGGTCGCGCTGTGTGACTTCATGGGGGTCGACGTGCTGGTGATCGCGGAGAACGGCGGCGTCGTCGTCTCGGGACCGACCGACACCCTCCACGTCGCCGGGGACCGCGCGGCCGCCAGCGCGGTCGCGACGGCCTACCGCGAGCGGGGCCACGAGCTGGGCTGGGGCGGGATCGACCTCGCCAACCGGTGGCGCGAGACCGAGATCATCGTCAGCCGGGACGCCCCGCTCGACCCGCTGGCGGAACTCGCCGCCGACCACGGGCTGACGGTCGTCGACACCGGCTTCGCCTACCACGTGAAATCGACCGACTTCGACAAGGGGACCGGCCTCGAATTCCTCGGCAGGGAACTGGACCGCGCTCCCGGGAGTTTCGCGGCGGTCGGGGACTCCGTCAACGACGTGCCGGTGTTCGACCTGGTCGGTGACGCGGTCGCCGTGGCCAACGCCGACGACGCCGCGCGTCGCGCAGCCGACCACGTGACTGCGGCCGAGTACGCAGAGGGGTTCCTGGAAGGACTCGAGTGGATCGCCGGGACCGTCGAGGTATGAGCGGGTTCGACGTCGACCGCGTCGCGCACCACGTCCGACGGTTGGACGAGCGTGAACTGGCCGCGCTCGTCGCGGACCTGTGGGCCGCGCGCGGCTACCGGACCGACCGGGAGGGAGTCGACGTCCGTGCCGTCGCGGATACCGAGACCGTCCGCCTGCGTGTCGGGGCAGGGCCGATGTCGGGGGAGCAGTCACCCGACGTCGTCGTTCCGGTCGGGGGCGAGAGCGCGAACACCCACGACGGGGCCGACGTCGTCGACGCCGGAACCCTGGCGGAGATGCTCGGGTACGCCATCGATCGATCGGTAGCGACCGACATCTGTCGACGCCACCTCGGCGCGCCCCCGGGTGACCTGTCACCTCCGCCTGCGAGGCGTCTCCGCCGGCGCGTCGATGGAACCGCGTCGTCGGCGCTGCTCGCGTCCGCACTCGTCACGTGTGCGTTGGTGGTCGTCCTCGGGGGCGCTATCGGCGGTCCGGCCGTTCTCGGTTCCGGCGAGGACACGGCGTCGGACGGCGACGCCACGACAGTCGCCGTCGAGACGCCACGGATCGAGAATTCGTCGGCCGCCGACCCCGCCGGTGCAGCCAGGGACGGACGGGCCGGCGGGAAACCGCCGGGCGTCTCGGAGTCGGGTATCGAGGACATCGACGCCCTGGCGGCCGCCCACGAGCGTGCGGTCGCGAACCGCTCACACACGGTCTGGATCGACTGGCACCGGCCCCGGAACCTGCGTGCCGACGGGACCCGCGTCAAGCGCGATATCGACGTCGCCGCCGAGGGCGACCGCTACCTGGTCCGGACGAGCAACGAGGTCGCGGGCAACGAGACACGCTCCGGGGAGATATACCACGACGGGTCGGGTATCTACGTCGCCGTCTGGAACGAGACGGAACAGCGACACGACCGCGTGTTCCGGATCACGCCACGGCAGAACACGGTCCCGACCCCGGAGTCGGTCCGGACGGAACTGGTCACCAGGTATCTCTCGACGCCGACGACGAACCTCACTGGCGTCGTCGACTCCGACAGGGGACGACTCTACCGCGTCGTGGGGTCGGGCCCGCCCAACGCGTCTGCGGCTATCACGATCACCAATTACACCGTCGAGGCGCTGATCGACTCGCGCGGGTTCGTCCGCGAGGTCACTGTCCGGGCGAGGGTCTCTCACCCCGACACCACTCCCACGCGCACCTTCCGCGTGAAGCGGGAGATTACCTACGGCCGCGTCGGGACCACGACCGTCGAGCCCCCGGAGTGGTACCTGAACCACACCGCCGACGAGTGAAGCGTGCCCGTCCGCCGTCGCGGGCGGGCCACCGACGGACGCCCGGGAACCCGGGGAAGGCTTTTGTCCGACCGGCCGCAACCGGCGGGCATGAGCCCCGACCGGGCCGTGCTGGAACGCGCCATCGAACGGGGGGAGCGCGAGGGTGGCAGCGTGGAATTCAAGGAACGACTCACCGAAGAGCTACATCTCTCGGATGGCCGTCTCGAGAGTCTCGCGGCGCAACTGCGCCACCGCGTGCTCTCGGGCGACGGCGAGGCCACCTACGTTGTGGGCGTCACCGACGACGGCGGCGTCGCCGGCATCGAGCCGGAGGCCTTCTCCGAATCGATGGACGTCCTCTCGTTGCTCGCCGAGGAGGCCGGCGCGCACATCGAGGAAGTCCAGACCTGGGGCGTCCCCGGCGAGGGCGCGGACGGCAGCGGAAACGGAGACGCCGGGACAGACGACAATACGGACGGGAACGGACTGGTCGGCGTCGCCACGATCCGCGAGGGGACGGTCATGGACGACGACGGCCACATCGTCGTCGGGACCGCCGGCCACGTCGACCACGGCAAGTCGACGCTCGTCGGCTCGCTCGTGACCGGGCAGGCCGACGACGGCCAGGGCGGGACCCGCTCGTTCTTGGACGTCCAGCCCCACGAGATAGAGCGCGGCCTCTCCGCGGACCTCTCGTACGGCGTCTACGGCTTCGACGACGACGGCCCGGTCCGGATGGACAACCCCCACCGCAAGGACGACCGCGCCCGGGTCGTCGCAAACGCGGATCGTCTCGTCTCGTTTGTCGATACCGTTGGCCACGAGCCCTGGCTGCGGACCACCATCCGCGGGCTCGTGGGGCAGAAACTCGACTACGGCCTGCTGACCGTCGCCGCCGACGACGGCCCCACCAAGACCACCCGCGAGCACCTGGGCATCCTGCTGGCGACGGATCTTCCGACGATTGTCGCCATCACGAAGGCCGACCTGGTCGACGACGACCGCGTCCGCGAGGTCGAACGCGAGGTCGAGCGACTCCTGCGCGAGGTCGAGAAGACGCCACTCCGGGTCGACCGCTACGGCGTCGACGCCGCCATCGAGGAAATCTCCGAAACGGTCGTGCCGGTCGTGACGACCAGCGCCGTCACCGGCGACGGGCTGGACGTGCTCGACGAACTGTTCGAGCGGCTCCCGAAGACCGGCGACGCAGTCGCCGACGAACAGTTCCGGATGTACGTCGACCGCACCTACAAGGTGACGGGCGTCGGCGCCGTCACCTCCGGGACGGTCCAGTCGGGGCGGGTCGAGGCCGGGGACGAACTCCTCCTTGGCCCGATGTCCGACGGGCGCTTCCAGGAGGTCGAGGTCCGCTCCATCGAGATGCACTACCACCGCGTCGACGAGGCGCGCGCGGGCCGCATCGTCGGCATCGCCCTGAAGGGCGTCCGGGAGGAGGCCATCGAGCGCGGCATGGTCCTCCTGCCACGGTCGGCCGACCCCGACCCTGTCCGGGAGTTCGAGGCCGAGGTGATGGTGCTCAACCACCCGACCCACATCGGCGCCGGCTACGAGCCCGTCGTCCACCTGGAGACGATAAGCGAGGCCGCGGCCTTCTACCCCGAGGAGGGACAGCTCCTCCCGGGGGACACCGGCAAGGCTCGCGTCCGGTTCAAGTTCCGCCCCTACCTCGTCGAGGAGGGCCAGCGGTTCGTCTTCCGCGAGGGGCGCTCGAAGGGCGTCGGGACCGTGACGGACGTCACCCCGGCGGAGTAGCCCGCCAACAACTCCGGTGGGCAAGGCATTTTTACCGGCCGTCCGTTTGTCGCGCCGATGAACACGGGGCCGACTCCGCCCGAGCAGGTGCAGATTCTCGACGAGGACGGACGGGTGCGCGCGGACGCGACCGTCCCGGACATCGACGACGAGACGCTGGTGGCGATGTACGAGGGGATGCGCTTTGCCCGCCACCTCGACGAGCGCGCCACGTCGCTCCACCGGCAGGGTCGGATGGGGACGTACCCGCCGCTCGCTGGCCAGGAGGCCGCACAGGTCGCCTCGACCCACGCCTTCAGCGACGACGACTGGCTCCTCTACCAGTACCGGGAACACGGCGTCCCCATCGTCCGCGGGCTCTCCCACGAGTACCTGCTCTACTGGATGGGCCACGAGGAGGGCAACGAGTGGCTCGCCGACCGATACGTCTTCCCCATCAACATCTCCATCGCCTCCCACCTCCCGCACGCGACGGGGATGGCCTGGGCGGCGAAACTCGAGGGCGACGACTGCGTCGTCGGGTGTCACTTCGGTGACGGCGCCTCCTCGGAGGGGGATTTCCACGAGGCACTGAACTTCGCCGGCGTCTTCGACGTGCCGGCGGTGTTCTTCTGCAACAACAACCAGTGGGCGATTTCGGTGCCGACCGAGCGTCAGACCGCGAGCGCCACCTTCGCCCAGAAGGCCCGCGCCTACGGCTTCCGGGGGGTCCGCGTCGACGGGATGGACCCCCTGGCAGTCTACCAGGTCACCCGCGAGGCCGTCGAGCGCGCCCGCACCGGCGAGGCCGACGACGGGAACCCGATGGGGCGGGCGACGCGGCCGACGCTGATCGAACCGGTCATGTACCGGCTGGGCGCCCACACGACAGTCGACGACCCCTCGGTCTACCGGGACGAGGAGGAGCTCGAACGGTGGCAGCAGAAAGACCCCATCCCGCGCATGGAGACCTTCCTCAGGGACCGGGACCTGCTGGACGACGACCGGATCGAGTCCATCGAGGAGGACATCGAGGCGGCGGTCGGCCTGCTGATCGACCGCGCCGAGGAGTTCGAACCCGACCCGGCGTCGATGTTCGAACACACCTACGCCGAACAGACCCCCCGCGTCGCCGAGGGAGAGGCCGAACTCGCGGCGTTGCGCGAACGACACGGAGACGACCGCCTCACGCGGGACGAATGACCGTCGAACCCTACGACCACGTCCGGGCCAGTCCCGACGGGGCGATTCCGGCGGGCGTCTACCGCGTGGTCGGCACCGGCGGGGAGCGCGTGACGCTGCTTCGCGTGGCCGACAGCCGCGACCGTCGGGTCCACTCGGGAGCCATCGAGCGCGTCGACAGCGAGACGCTGGCAGCCCTTGACCCCGCCGAGAACCCGGACGCGGGGCTCTCGCTGTCGGCGCTGTTCGACCCCCTCACCGCGTACGGAACGGCACTCCGGCACTGGCTCGGGGTCTAGTACCTGGCAGTCGGGCCGGACGCCCTCGCCCGGTAGCGCCCGTAACGCCGGTAGAGGAGCGCGAGAACCGCACCGAACCCGAACAGGAAGACGACGACGTTTATCAGGTTCCCGACAACGGGAATCAGAGAGAGGATTCCAACGCCGACGACGCCGACGGCCAGGGCGGCCCAGCGGCTGTCGACGCTCGTATAGGAGAGTACCCACGCGCCGGCGGCGTACTCGGCCAGCGCCGCGGAGGTGAATATCACCAGCCCGAAGGCCATCAGCCCCAGCAGGGCGATGGGTGCACCGACGACGGTGATCGCCACGAGGACGAGCGCGATCGGGATGCCGATCAGCCCGAGGAGTCCGACGCCGCCCGAACGGAGGGTGTGCTCGCGAACCTCGGTGACGACCGACTCGGAAAACTCGGGGACGACGACGAGGAGCACCGCACCGAGCGCCAGCGTGGCGAGTATGCCGTAGACGCCGAAGACGAGCCCCAGCGGGCCGTCGGCGAAGTTGCCGAACCCGGCGTCGACAGAGAGGTTGTCGACGGCCGACACCTGTCCGCCGACGGTCGCGCCGTCGGCCCGGACGAACTCGGCGTCGCTGCTGTACGCGACGCTCCCGCCGACCGAGGCCGTCTCGGCGAGTTCGATGCGCTGGACGGCGGCCTTGACGTTCCCCTCGACGGTGCCCGCGACCACGAGGTCGGCAGCGGCAACGGAGACGTCCCCGCCGACGACGCCGCCCGGTGCGACCGTGACAGAGCCGGCTGCCCCTTCGAGGTCGCTCTCGACCGTCCCGCGGACGACGACGCTCCCGGCCGAGGCCTGGAGGTCGCCGGTCACCACGCCCGACTCCTCGACGACGACCGTGCCGGCGTAGCCGCGCAGGTCGCCGTCGACGGTGCCACGGACGATCACCGTTCCGCCCGCAGCACGCAGGTCACCCGTCGTTTCGCCCGCCCCGACGACGACGCTCCCGCCGGCCTGGGTCGACTGCGCCGCCGCCACGCCCGCGGTACCCGTCAGGACCACCACCACCAGTAGCAGCCGCGACACCGTTGTAGCTAGCTCACCCATAACTGGGACGACGCCCATCGGGGGCAAAAAAACACCCATCGCGTTTCAGACGGGGAGACAGGGACGTCCACATCTGGAAACACGGACGAGTCAGGAGGTACCGAACTGGACCGGACGGAGGTGTGCCGGACTCGCTCAGAGTTCGATCCGTTCGACGATCCGGTCTTCGTCCTCGCGGACGTTGACGGCGACGATCCGGAGGAGCTCTTCGAGGCCGGAGTCCCGGACCTTCGCTTTCAGGAGGTTGTCGACCTGGTAGACGCCGGCGGCGTTGCGCATTTCGATCTCGATGAGGACCGGCGCCTCCTCGCCCGCGGCGAGCGTGACGCGCTCGATGGCCTGGCTGGAGACGGTGTCGATGCCCCGGCCGCCCTTGACGTAGGGGATGCGCGAGCGCCCGCGCTCCATGTCCAGCGCGTCGGCGATGCGGACGACGCCGGCCTCCAGGGTGAGCGGGTCCTCGGCGGAGTGGTGACAGAGGATCGCGTGGAGCACCTCGCCTTTCATCCGGACGGCGTCGGCCGTGTCGTAGAACTCGGGAAGAAGCCGATCGAGGACGTCCGCGGCCAGCGGGATGGAGTAGTAGGTGTGGCCGTCGCGGTGGACGACGTGTCCGATGTCGTGGAGCGTGGCCGCCAAGGCGACGATGACCGCCTCGTCGGCCTCGGCGAGGCCGTGGTCGCTGGCGCCGTTGAACGCGACGCCGCCCCGCTTGAGCAGGCCGTACAGACACAGCGCCCTGTTGCGGACGATGTCGACGTGTTTCGCCCCGTGGTCGTTGTATCCCTTCCGGGTGACCGGGTTGACGTTCTGTGCCGTCAGGTACGTCTGAATCACCTCGTCGTTGCCGACGCGTTCGAGGACCTCGTTGACGCGCTCGTCGGGGAAGGCGTGCTCGTCGTCGGGGTCGTAGATCCGGTGGGCGTCCGCCCTGTCCCCCGGGCTCGGCGACGTGTCACTCATGCCCCCGTCTTTCGCCCCGCGCGGTAAAAACTCCTCGCGCTCTGCGCTCGATCTGTTCCCTCGCGCTACGCGACTCGCGCGACGGCGTCGAGTACTTCCTCGTAGTCGGGTTCGCGCCCGGGGTCGTCGCTCACCCAGGCGTACGTGACGGTCCCGTCACCGTCGACGACGAACACGGCCCGCTTGGCGAGGTCGCGAACCCCGATATGCGAGAAGTCCATCGCGAGGTCGTACGCGTCGATTATCCCGCGGTTGGTGTCGCTGATGAGGCCGAAGTCGAGACCGAGTTGTTCCCTGAACTCCGAGAGCGCGAACGGCGTGTCGACGCTGATCCCGTAGACGGACGCCCCGGCGTCCTCGAACTCCGAGAGCCGGTCCTGGAAGGCCCGCATCTCGTGGCTGCACACCTCGGTGAACGCGCCGGGGAAGAAGGCCAGCACGAGCGGTGCCTCGTCGAGTCGGTTCGTGAGCGTGAACTCGCCCAGTCGATCGTCCGCGAGCGGGGCAGTAAACGCCGGTGCATCGTCGCCGTCGGATACCATATCCCCGGTAGTTAGCGGGACGGTATCACCGTTGTGACTCGCGCTCCCGGCGCGGCCACACCCGCTCACCCCCCGATAGGTCGGCGTCGCGGGGGGTCGCAGGAGCAAAAAGCCTATAATCGGTAGTAGGCAATGAGAAGATAGCAATGTCAGGAACATTCGTCCCCCTGTTCGGACCCATCCCGGGGGGACCCGAGATGCTGGTCATCCTGTTGATCGCAGTCCTGTTGTTCGGTGCAAACAAGATTCCGAAGCTCGCGCGGTCGACCGGAGAAGCGATGGGCGAGTTCAAGAAGGGGCGCCAGGAGGTCGAACAGGAACTCCAGGAACTGCAGGAAGGAGAGACGGCGGGCGACGAGGGACCACTCACGGACGAAACCGACACCGCCACCGACACGGCGGAGACGACGGAATCGGCCGACGCCGAGACCACCACGGAGACCGCGACCGACGCCGAAACCACGAACAACTGACTCCGCTCGCAACCGCCCTCCGTTTTCCGGGGACCGCCAGCCCCGCGGTTTGATCTCGCCCGTCCGCCGAGGACCCGTGAATGCCGATACCGGTGACCGTCCGGACACTGCCGATTGTCGGGCAGCTCAGCCACACGTGGCGACCAGCGTGGCGTCGCCGCTGTCGACGCTGGCCGGCATCGCCACTGGCGCCGCGTTCCAGATGTTTTTACTGGGATGGGTCCGTCAGGGCCGAGCATGTCGGTAGTCGATGCCGGAGCCTACGCCATCCATCTGCTGTTCGCCGGGCTCTGGACCGGTAGCGTGCTGTTCGTCTGGTACGGAGTACTCCCGCTGGCACGGGACGGGAGCCTGAACGCGGCGCCGCTGGGTGCCGTCGCCGGAAAACTCCGGACCGTCTCGCGTGGCAGCGCGCTCGTCCTCCTCCTGTCCGGCGGACACATGGCTGCCCAGCGATACACCGTCGACACGCTGTTCGGCAGTGGCGGCGGTCACCTCGTCGTCACGATGGTCGTGCTGTGGTTCCTCTTGGCGGGGCTGGTCGAGGTCGGAACCGGCAAACTGACGGACGGGACCGAACGCGACAAGGTCCGGGAGCCGGCCCGCGAGGCAGGGCGGTTCTTCCAGGGTGCGTCGCTGGTGGCCGTGCTCCTGCTGGTGAACGCGGGAGTGCTCGTCGCCAGCGGCCTCGGACTCTTCGCGCTGTGATCAGAGATCAGCGTCGACGTGATCGGCGGCTTTGAGCGCGAGCGCTGCGATGGTCAGCGTGGGGTTCATCGCACCCGCAGTGACGAAGACGCTGCTGGAGGCGACGGTGAGGTTCCCCACGTCGTGGGTCCGCAACCGCGGGTCGACCACGCTCTCCTCGGGGTCCCGACCCATCCGGGTCGTCCCCATGTGGTGGAAGGCAGGGCCGGTGTTGTCGGGACCGACGGTCCACCCGATGTCGACGCCCAGCTCCTCGAGGATAGCGTGCTGGATGTCGTTGGCACGCGCGATCGATCGGCGTGCCCGGTCACCGATCGACCACCGGATGTCAGGGACCGGATTTCCGTTGTCGTCGGTCGTCGATGTGTCGAGCGCGACGCGGTTCTCCGGGCGGGGCCGCTGGCCGACGAGTCCGCCCATCGCGATGCTGTGGCCGTACGCGTTCCGGAGTGAGTCGAGGAGGTCGTCGCCCCACTCGTCGCCACCGAGTGCGAGTTCGACGGGCGACGGGCCGGCGTAGTTGAGAAATTCGAGCTTGATCGGGGCCAGGGGCTCGTCGCTTTCCGGGACGACTACCGCACCTGCCCCGTCGGTGAGGGGCTGCCCGGGGTCGTCGTAGAACTGGTGGGATTCGCTCGTGACGAACCCGACGTGGTTCTGCCTCGTCCGGCGGTCGAGCGTCCCGCCGGCGCCAGCGAACAGATGCTCCATGAAGTAGCGCCCGACGAGACCGCTCGAGTTTGCGAGCCCCTCCGGGTGATTGCTGGTGCGCGACAGGAGGAGGAGCCGGGGAATCTCGACGCCCCCGGCCGCGAGCACGAACTGCCGGGCCTCCTGGCGGTGGGTGTCGCCCTCGGGCGTGGCGTAGACCGCGGCGTCGACGCGGTCGTCGTCGCCGGTGACCAGGCGCTGAACTGGAGCGCGGTCGACGACGCGAGCACCGCCTTCCACCGCTTTCCGGGCGTGGACGTCGGCGCTGTACTTCGCGCCGGAGGGACAGACCGGCTGGCAGGTCCCGTAGCCGACGCAGGGCCCGCGGCCGTCGTAGGGCTCGGAGTTGCGCGCGCTGGGCACCGAGTGCGTCGTGACGCCGAGTCGCTCGCAGGCCTCGGCGAACAGCGAGTCGCTGTAACTGGGCGGGAACGCTGCCATCGGGAACGGCTCCGCGCGCGGCGGTGCGAAGGGGTTGTCGTCGGCGCCCGCGACCCCGAGTTCGCGCTCGGCGGCGGCGTAGTAGGGCTGGAGATCCTCGTAGTCGATGGGCCAGGCCGTGAGGTCGTCGCTGCCCGCCCGCCCGGCGAAATCGCTCTCGTGGAGGCGCATCACCATCCCCTGCCAGTGCAGCGTCGTTCCGCCGACGCCCTTGACCCGCGCGCTGTTCAGCGGGTAGAACAGGTCACCACTCGTCGAGAACGCGTCGCGGTCGCCGCCCATGTCCCAGACCGAGGCGTCGTCGTGTGCGGGACGGATGGACCGCTCCATGCGTTCCTCGCGAGTATCGTCGTCGAACCGGGGGCCCGCCTCCAGGACGACCACGTCGTGACCGGCCTCCGTCAGACGGGCGGCGACGAGCGCACCCGCCGGTCCGGCACCGACCACGCAGACGTCCGCCCGTGGCGATGGACTCCTGTCCATAGGTGTCGCAGTCGCTCGACCTCCGAGTTAGGTGAGCCTAAACTTAGAGGTTCGCTTTCGCGGCCGGGTTCAGCCGGACCACGGGACGCGCTGGCAGTAGTCGGACCGGACGAGGGCCCCGAGCTCTTCGAGACGTGACTCAGAGTGACCACTGTAACGAATGACCGTTTCGACGGCGTCACGTCCTGCGATCGATCCGGCAACGACGTACAGCGGTCACTATGAAACCCCCCGACGCTCGCTCGACAGTTCGAAGCCCCGCCGTTCCATCTCCTCGACGTAGCGGTCCGGGTCAACCCCGCTCGTCTCGGTCACGAACACGCCCTCCGCGTCGACGTCACCCGCCGCCAGTAACTGGAGCGTCACCGACAGCGGAACGCCCACGTAGGAGCCGTACTCGCGCATCAGCGTGATGTCGTGGCCGTCGAAGAAGGGAAACGGCTGTGTGAGGTGCAACACCGCGGTCTCCCGTCGCCCCTCCACCGTGCCCGTGACCTCCGCCGAGAGGATGGTCTGTGGCGTCCAGTCGGTCTCCGGCGAGAGTTCGGTTGGCGGTCGCCACTCCTCTTCGGTCCCGGCGCGCTTGATCTGGCGTTGCATCACGTCCAGCGGGTCGACGTCGACATCGCGATCCCCGCCCGCTCCGTCCGCGCCTGCGACGGACAGCGGATCGGCCTCGAAGGCGTCCATCGCGTGGAGCGTCCGTTCGTAGCATTCCCACTCGGGATGCCAAACACCGCGGGTGATCACGCGCTCGACGCCGGTCTCGTCGGCGACCGGCGCCTTCGGGAACGTGACCGGTTCTGGATGGGTGAGGACGTACGTCTCCTGTGTGCCGATGGGCTCGGGGAAGGTGAACGTCCGCTCGTGCCCGAACGCGGGCAGGTCGTCGATCACCTCGCCCGTTTCCCACCGGATGCGTTCGTCGACCGTGGGGTCGTGCTCGTAGGTGACGGTGTCGGTCAGTCCCGGCGTCGTCTGGGTGAGCAAGCGCCACATCCCCCAGTAGAAGTTGACGTCTGACACCGAATCGAAGGACCGACAGCCCAGCAGTCCGAGGACGATGGTGCTCACGAGGCCGCCGTTGGCGAACCATAGCCGGCAGTCCGCCCCGGCGAACTCTGCCGACCGATCCAGTACTGCGTCGAACTCGAAGGCGTTGAGGTCGACTGCGTCGATCCCGCCGACCGATACCATCGCGTCGAGGACGTTCTCCTCGAACCGGTACGGGAGGCCGTTGACCGCGTAGTCGGCTCCTGAGAGGGTGCTGGCGATGTCGTCGGCGTCTGTCGCGTCGACGGCCTCGAACCGGATGCGCTCGTCGTCGACGATGTCGATGAGTTTCCGGGCGTTCCGTTCGTCGGCGTCTGCGATCACAATCTCGTCCGCGTCGCTCGTCCCGGCCAGGTCGTAAGCACACGAGGACGTCATCGCGCCTGACCCGCCGAGGATCACTATCGTTCCGTGCATTGTTACAGGTACACGACGACGACGCCCTCCTCGACGTCGACGTCGTAGGTGTCGACCGGCGGCTCCTCACCTGCGAGGGCCACGCCGTACCGGTCGTCTTCAGTGGTGGCTTTCTCTTCAGTGTCCGCGTCGTCCGCCGTCGTCCCGGTCGAGAAATCCAGCCGGCCGGCTTTCGCGCTGGCCGGTTCGCTCGTCTCGACGGTCTCGGGGTCGTCGCTGTCCTCGACAGACGTTTCGAAGGTCTTTGCCTTCACCCGGTGGGGGTTGAACACCGACTCGCCGGTCGTGACTTCGAATTCCCAGCCGTGCCAGGGACAGCGCACGATCTCGCCGTCGCGCTCGTATTCGAACTCGCCGGGGCTGTCGGCGGTCGTCAGCCCGGTCAGCGACCCCTCACACAGCGGCGCCCGCTGGTGTGGACAGTCGTTTTTCAGGGCGTGGTAGTCGCCGTCGACGTTGAACACGCCCACGGACAACCCGTCGAGGTCCGCGATGGTCCGCTCGCCGGGGCCGAGGTCGGCCGCCGGACAGACCTCGAAGCGTGTCTTCACGCCAGATCACCGGGGTCGGCCGGCAGGTCCCACAGGCGCTGGGCATTTTCGTACCGGACCGCCCGTTCGAGGTCGTCGTCCATCGGCGGCAACCCCCACACCGGGGAGTCGCCGTCCCAGTGCGGGTAGTCGCTGGCGAAAATCAGCGTCTCCTCGGCGTGTACCATCTCCATGAGGTGACTGTGGTGTTCGGGCCGCTCGGGTTCCTCGACGGGCTGGCTCGCGAACCACACCTGTTCGCGGATGTATTCGCTGGGCGGTTTCTCAAGCCAGGGCACCTGCGAGCGCAACCCCTTCCAGTTCTTGTCCATACGCCACATGAAGTGGGGTACCCAGCCGTATCCCCCCTCGATGAACGACACGCGCAACTCGGGGTACTCGACGAACACGCCCTCGGTGATCATGCTGGCGAGTTGGCCCATGAAGATCGTGCCAAGCAGCGTGTGCCACTCGATGTAGTTGTTGGGGTGACCGGCACCAGTCGGCGGGTTCGAGACGCCGTGGCCCTCCGAGAAGGGGTGGACCGCGACCGCGAGGTTCTGTTCCTGGGCGGCATCGTAGATCGGCCAGTACTGTGGCCGACCGTAGGGCACCTCCGATCCCCCGGGCAGCATGACCTGCCGGACCTGCGGGAACTCACCGTACTCACGGATTAGTTCCGCCCCGCGTTCGGGGTCCCGCACGGGAACGAAGATCGAACCCAGGAACCGCTCGTCGACCGACAGGCACTCCTCGATCAGCCACCGGTTGTACGCCTCGGCGACGGCCCCCGCGTAGTCGCGGTTGGGCACCGCTCCCAGGTTCAGCCAGGAGTTGCCCGTGAACATCGCGTAGTCGATCCCGTACCGGTCGAGGTGGTCGTCGACGATTTTCTCCAGATCGGACCCGGGTGTGCGGCCGTCGTCGGTGAACTCGTCGTCCTTGAAGTACCCACCCGGGTTCCGATAGAGGAGTGTCGGCAGTACCAGCCCGTCGTCGCGGTACCGCTCGGGCAGGTACTGAACTATCTCCGATTCGTCGGCCCACCGCTGGTGGACGTCCGCGTCGATCAACGTCAACTCGCCGTCTGCCCCGGCCCCGTCGAAACCCGGATGTGCTCGTTCGGCCATACGCAATAAATATCAGTACCCAGCACAAAAATCTTCTTCCGTCGCGATTGTCGAATAGCGCCTAATCGGGCCTCTAACCCAGTAATTCGTGTTCTTGAGAATTTCGAGCGGGATATATCATACTCATAGTGATGTATTTTGTTCGACGACTCCGAACCTGCTTGCCAGAGCACCCAACCGGCGGGGACCGTCCGACGCTGAAGACTCGGGTGCAGTCAGGGATTCGGGCTTCGACTCGGACCGCTGGGAACCGATCTGGGGACGGGGTCCCCGCGGTGAGGATTCGATAATCCCGAACACACTAGTAGCGGGGCCGTGAATGTCGGGTAATGACGGACGAGGCCAACCGGCCGATCAAGGCGTTGCTCACGATGGACGCGATTGTGGGGGCCCTAGACGAGACGGGCGGAGCGGGGGTGACGGAGCTGGCAGAGCGGGTCGACCGACCGCGAAGCGTCGTCCACGATTACCTGAGCACGCTGGTCCAGCTAGGCTATGTCCGCAAGGAGGCCGACGAGTACCGGTTGAGTCTCCGGTTTCTGGAGCTGGGCGGTCGGGTTCGCGAGCGGATCCGCCTGTACGAACTCGCACGTCCGCAGGTCTGGGAACTGGCCGCCGAATCGAGCAGCGAACTCGTGACACTGATCGTCGAAGAGGAGGGCCTAGGGGTATGTCTGGACGCCGTCCGTTCCAGCCAGTCGATCACCTACGACGTGATCCCGGGGATGTACTTTCACCTGCACTGCTCGGGGGCAGGGAAGGCGATGCTTGCCCACTACCCCCGCAAGCGCGTCGAGGACATCGTCGACCGCCACGGCCTGCCGGCCCGCACGGAGAATACGATCACCGACCGGGAGGCCCTGTTCGCGGAACTCGCGGACATCCGCGAGGACGGCGTGAGTTTCGAGCGCGAGGAGTACAAGCGGGGGATGATCACGATGGGCGCGCCTATCACCGACAGCGACGGCGCGGTGCTGGGCGGGATCAGTGTCTCGGGGCCGGCCCACCGGATGCGCGAACCCGAAATCGAGGCCGCGCTGTCCGACCAGTTGCTGTCGGCGATCAATATCGTCGAACTCAACTACAGCGCCGCCCGGGACGCCAGGTGACCCCAAGGGTTGCGCTGGCCGATGTCGTGTGGGAACGGGCCGACGGGGCCAAAATCGTCGGGTCGGGTTCAGCCGATCCACGGGACACGCTGCCAGTAGTTGGACTGGACAAGAACGACGCCTGCCAGGACGAGCACGCCCCCGGCGACGATGACCGGCGTTAGCACTTCCCCGAGAAAGACGATGCCGAGGATGATCGTCACCATCGGTTCGGAAGTTCCGAGGACGCTGGCGACGCTGGCCTCGAGACGGTCGAGACAGGGCTTCACCGTCGTGGGTATTGACGACGTGCACATCCGAGACGGCGGGATGGTCGCGCACACTCTCCGCAAAAGATTCCCGGGCTTCCCCGTGAGTGCGAAAGAACGGCACCGAGCGGTCGCCCAGCGGGACCATCGTGTCGAGCGTGATCGTCGTGTCGCCCTCAGTGACCAATATTTGTCCCTATGAGAGGTTCCACCCAACGGACTGTTCGTACGCGTGCCCAGCTTTCAGTACCGTTGCGTCATCGAACTCCGTTCCGACGAACATCAGACCAACCGGGAGGCCGCCAGATTCGCCTGCCGGTACCGAAAGTGCCGGATGGCCGGTAACGTCAAACGGCGACGTATTCGGCAGCATGTTGAGCGCCCTATCGATCACCTCCAACCGGGAGAAGAAATATAGTGTAGTTGATGATACTATTTCCGGCGGAGAGCGTCGATGGGATCGACCCGTGCTGCCCGCCAGGCCGGGTACAGGCCGGCGACGACGCCGACGCCCACGCCGACGGCGACGGCGACAGCGAACCACACCGGGGCGAGAGTCAGCGGAATCTCGGCGTAGGTCGTGGCGACCCACCCGCCCGCGATGCCGACGGGGACGGCCAGCAATGCGCCAGTCATCCCGAGGAGTGCCGACTCCGTCAGAAAGAGGACAAGCACGTCGCGGTTACGCCCACCGACGGCTTTCATCAGGCCAATCTCGCGGGTGCGTTCGGTGACGGTGACTAGCATGATGTTGGCGATGCCGATGGCGCCGACCAGCAGCGAGATGAGCGCCAGCCCGGTGATACTGTCGGCTATAACTTCGTGAGCGATTTCGCGCCCCCGGGTGGGGCGAAACTGCTCACGGGCTTATAGCCGACAGTATGACGAACCGGGTGAGGCGCGTGATCAGGTCCTCGAGCCCGGCTGCGATGTCGCCGCTGGTGCGGGCCGAGAGTGCGTACCCCGGTGGCTGGAGCTGTTTCGCTGCGTCAAGTGCGTCCGTAATCGCCTGCGGGTCGGACTCCCTACTCATCGAGATCACCGTGGAAAATCATGTTCTGGACGGTGTCGAATTTCTCCGTACCGTGAACGACGAGTCCATCGCTGAGGATCTCGCGCAGGTCATCAGCGTAGTTCGGCACGGCCGGCAAGGATTCGACATCGATTTCGTAGGCGTACCGACCAGTGTCGAAGGCTTTGTCTTCAAGGTCCTGTCGCACGTGGTTCGCAGTTCGCTGATTTTCAAGCCGGTCTTCTTCGACAAGCACCCACAGGTCAATGTCACTCCGACGGTCAGCGTCGCCGCGTGCGACGCTCCCATATACGGACGATTGTAAGTCATTACAGGATCGACCGCCAGAAAGCGAGCGGTCGACCTGGAAAACGATTACAATCGTCCGTATACAGGACGATTCCGATGAGCCCTTCGAGCCGATCAGCTAACGCATCAACGGCGGCTCGGACTGGTTTCTGGAATTCAGTCTGTGGAATTTGCAGGAACGGGTCATCTGAACGAGAGAGGCGGTCCCGGTTGATATGGACTGTCCGCCTGTTTCCGTCGCGGCGTTCGACAACGAGGTCGTTCGCCGCCAAG
>JAHENO010000156.1 GCA_018609945.1 Haloarculaceae archaeon
CTCTACGAGGTCGATTCGGGTGCGATACGCGTCGACGGGACGGACGTCCGCGACGTGACCGTATCGAGCCTCCGGGACGCGGTCGGCTACGTCAGCCAGGAGACGTTCCTCTTCTATGGCACCGTCCGCGAGAACATCGCCTACGGCACCTTCGGCGCCGACGACGACGCGGTCGTCGAGGCCGCGAAGGCCGCCGAGGCCCACGAGTTCATCCAGAATCTCCCCGACGGCTACGACACGATGGTCGGCGAGCGCGGGGTGAAACTCTCGGGTGGCCAGCGCCAGCGGCTGGCCATCGCGCGGGCCATCCTGCGCGACCCGGAGATCCTCGTGCTGGACGAGGCCACCTCGGACGTCGACACGGAGACCGAGATGCTCATCCAGCGCAGCCTCGACCGGCTGACCGAGGACCGGACGACCCTCGTGATCGCCCACCGCCTCTCGACGGTCAAGGACGCCGACGGGATCGTCGTCCTGGAGGACGGCCGGGTGGCCGAGCGGGGCACCCACGAGGAGTTGCTCGCGGCCGACGGGCTGTACGCCAATCTCTGGGCGGTCCAGGCCGGCGAGATCGACGACCTGCCGCGGGAGTTCGTCGAGCGGGCGGCCCGCAGGCGCGCCCGGACGGACGCCGACGAAGCGCGAACCGACGCCGACGACTGAAAACGATTATACGGGCGGCTGACCAACCGCCGACAATGGCAGCCACGTATCTCCTGAGCACGGCGCTGATGGGCCTGCTCGTGCTCGGCGTCGCGTTCGTGGTGGCGCGGGGCCGCGCCTGGCACGAGTACACTCCCCAGTTCGTCCGGAAAGAGGATGTGTCCGTGGGGGACGACCCCGCCATGCTGACGGTGATCTTTCTGCTGTTGATCGGCCTCACGCTCGGCGCGACGCTGTTCGTCGTGGGCGGTGGGAACGTCGCCCTCTTCCTCGCGGTCGTCGCGGCGCTCGTCATCGGCTTCCTCGCGCTCGGCGTCTACACGACCGCACGGTCGAACGGCCACCCCCACTCCCACGCCGTCGGCGAGGCGATCATCACCCTCGGGGCGGTCCTGCTTCTGGGCATCGTGGGCTGGTTGCTCACCACCGCCGGCGCTTGATGTGATGAGCGTCCAGACGCGACTCGCGAGGGCGGGCGAACGCCAGGACGTCCAGTTGCTCGCGGTCGTCGTCGCCGTCGAACTCCTCGTGCTCGGGGCGTACCTCCTCGTGGCTGGCGACCAGGTCGTGCAGCTCAGGTACACCCTCTACCCGTTCGTCTGGATCAACGCCGGCGCCTGGGCGGCCCTGCACACGACGGTCCCGTCTGCGTCCCGACGACACCGGGCCATCGCGGCGGCCATCGCCGGGGCGTATCTGCTGGTGTTGCTCTACCTGGCCGGACTCGTCGGCCCCGTCCCCGCCGGATACACCGACGGCTTGGTCGACCTCACCGTCGCCCTGGCCTCGCCCGGCTGGGAGCGGATCACCGTTGCGGGTGCCGGCTTCCAGGTGACCGTCGTCCCCTTCCGGGTGGTCGGCTACCTCGCACTGTCGTACCTGGTCTACGTGACCGTCCTCGACGCCGCGGGCGCGGTGCTGTCGGGCGCACTCGGCCTGTTCTCGTGTGTCAGCTGCGTCTTTCCGATCTTCGTCTCGCTGTCCTCGGGCGTCTTCGGGGGCTCCTCGGCCGTCGTCGGAACCATCATGACCTACTCGACGGACCTCTCGACGGTCGTCTTCCTGGTCGCGCTCGCCTTGCTGTACTACCGACCGACGGTCGGCTCGTGGGGAACGTAGTCGACCGATACTGCCGGCTATAACTTCGTGAAGATATTCCACCCCACGGGGGTCGAAATTTCTCACGGGCTTACAGCCGGCAGTATGATACCAGAGAAGTAGCCGCCCTCAGAGGATCGAGTAGGCGGCGCCGGCCGTCAGCGCGAGGACGCCGACCAGTGCGCCCGCGATCAGGTAGGTGATCGACCGGGGTTCGTGGACGAGGTGCTGGAAGTAGCCCGCCACGAGCGTGGCCTTGATCGTCGACAGGACCATGATGACCCCGAGCGCGAACCAGTAGGCGCGGTCCAGGATGCCCGTGAACTCGAAGAGGGCCTGGGCGGTCGAGAAGGCCATCAGCGTGACGAATATGACCGTGTAGAGTCGTGTTGATGCCATACGTGTTCACCTCACAGGATGTAGAAGAGGGGGAACAGGAACAGCCAGACGATGTCCACGAAGTGCCAGTACAGCCCGAAGTGCTCGATGGTGTCGGCCTCCTCCTCGCCGAGGTACGCGCCGTTGTAGGCGCGCACGATCAGGTACAGCGTGATGAGCAGGCCGACCGCGACGTGGGCGCCGTGTAGCCCCGTCGTGATGTAGAACGACGAGGAGGCGATGTTGGTGGTGAACGTCCACCCGTCGGCGAAGGCGCCCTCGTGAAGGTGGAAGAGGTGCTCCCACTCGACGGCCTTGTTGATGAGGAAGCCGACCCCGAGCAGGAACGTGGTGATTAGATACCCCAGCAGGCGCCGGCGGTTCTGCTGGCGCGCCGCGACCAGCGCGAGGACGACCGCGAAACTGCTCGCCAGCAGCAGATAGGTGTTGATCAGCCCGGGCAACACCACGTGTGCCTCCGGGATGAAGTCGTGGTGCCAGTCGGTCCAGCCGTGGCCGACGCGCATGAAGATGTACGAGCCGATGAAGGCGCCAAAGAGGATGACGTCCGAGCCGAGGAACATCCACATGCCGAGTTTGACGTTCGAGACAGCCTCGAAGGGCCACTGTTCGGCGATCGCCGGCTCGGGGACGTTGAACTCCTCGAAGCCGAGCTGGGTCAGCGTGGCCGCGCCCATGAAGGCGCCGACCGTCGTGAGCCAGAAGTAGACGCTGGCACCGTCGATCGCCGCGCCCAGTCCGCCCTTGTCGATGGCGAGCAGGTAGGCGCCGCCGGCCGCGATGGCACCACCGAGGGCCATCACGACGGGGTGAATCCAGCCGAAGCCCTCGCGGCGGCCACCCTCGATGCCGAAGTACGCGACCATGAATCCGGTCGCGAACACGAACGGCCAGATGAAGTACGCCTTGCTGATCCCCGAGAGCCCGAGGAACGTCACGAAGGCGCTCGCGCTGATCGCGAACGGCCAGATGCTCGCGTGGTCGGCGTGCTCGTCCTCGAGGGCCAGTTCCTCCGCGTAGTCGGTCGTGGGCGTCGTCGCGGCCGCGCCGGCGTGTGCGATTGCGCCGCCGTCGGGAGCCGTCTGCTCGGTCCCGGCGACCTCCTGTTCGACGACAGTCCCGCCGTCGGCCGCCTCGCTGCGCGTGAGGAAGCTGAGTTTGCCGCCCGCGTAGCTCGGAACCCCGGGGTAGTTCTCCAGGGGCGGCGGCGAGGGGACCGCCCACTCGCCCGCGGAGGCGTACTCCCAGGGGTTGTCGGGTGCCTCCTCGCCCGAGTGCAAACTCTTGAACATATTGTATATCATCACCAGGAACGACGCGGCGAACAGGAACGCCCCGACCGTCGCGAGGCGGTGCCACATCGTGAACTCGGCGGCGTAGTCGAACACGCGCCGGGGCGTCTCCCAGACGACGAACATCGGGAAGTACAGCAGGTTGAACCCGACGAAGAACATCGCGAAGTGGACCTTCCCGAGGAACTCGTCGTACATCTTCCCGGTCATCTTCGGGTACCAGTAGTAGAGGCCGCCGATCAGTGCCGTCCCGCCGCCGAACATCACGTAGTGGAAGTGGGCGACCACCCAGTAGGTGCCCCGGAACTGGTAATCGAGCACCACCGCGCCCAGGAACACGCCGGTGATCCCGCCGAGGATGAACAGCAAGAGAGCACCAAAGGAAAACAGGAAGGGCGTCTTGAAGCGGATCTTCCCCTTGGCGAGCGTGTAGATGAGCGCGAAGACCATCAGGTCGAAGGGCAGCGAGATGCCGATGGTCGTCGCCATGAAGATGGTCTTGATCGGGAGGTTGATCGCCGTCAGGAACATGTGGTGCATCCAGACGACGAAGCTCTGGATCGCCACGAGAGCCATCGCGATGACGAACCACTTGCGGCCGACGATCCGCTTCCCGGAGAAGGTCTGGAACACCTCGGCCATCACCCCGAGGGCGGGGAAGAAGACGATGTACACCTCCGGATGGCCGAAGAACCAGAACAGGTGCGCCCACAGGAGCGATCCGCCTTCAGCGGTGCTGAACCAGACCGACCCGAGCAGGTGATCGAAGCTCAGCAGGATGACCGCGGCCAGCAGTGCCGCGAAGGCAAAGAGCATCATCCACACCGTCAGCAGGATCGAGACGCTGAACAGGGGCATGTCCCGCACCCGGAGTCCCTCGGCGCGCATCCTGTAAAAGGTGGTCAGGAAGTTCACCGACCCCATGGTGACCGCCGCCACGAACAGCATCAGCGCGAAGATCGTCGCCAGCGACCCGACCTGGTTGACCTCGGGGATGAACGCCGGCACGTTCAGCGGCTGGTAGATGGTCCAGCCGCCGGCCAGCGAACTCCCGAGGAAAAACGAGGTCAGAAAGAGCAGGCCCGAAAAGAGGTACACCCAGTAGCTCATCGCGTTCAGGCGGGGGAACGCGAGGTCGTCGGCGCCGATCTGGAGGGGCACCAGGTAGTTGGCGAGGCCGAACGCGAACGGGGAGATGAACCAGAACACCATCAGCAGGCCGTGCGAGGTGACTGCCTGGTTGTAGCCCTGCCCGCCCAGCAGCGTTCCGCCGGGCGTCCACAGCTGTGCCCGGATCATCATCGCCAGGATGCCACCGGCCACCAGGAAGAACAGCGACGTAATGATGTAGAGGACGCCGATGTCCTTGTGGTTGGTCGTGACGAGCCAGCGCTTGACTGACGATTTCGGCGGGAGATGGTGCTCGTGGTCGTGGTCTGCGTGTTCTGTCATGCTTCACCCTCCGTGGCCGCGGGGTCCGCGGCGTTCGTGTTTGCGTTTGCGTCCGTGTCCCCGGTCACGTCCGAGTTGACTGACGCACTGGTCGATCCGTCCGTGGTGTTGGCGTACCATTCCTCGAATTCCTCCTGTTCCATGACGACGACATCACCGCGCATCGCGGAGTGGCCGGACCCACACAGTTCGTAACAGACCGCCTCGTAGGTGCCGGTCTCGTCGGCGACGAACCACGCGGTCGTCGTCTGTCCCGGGATGGCGTCAGTTTTGACCCGGAACTCGCTTATGCCGTAGTTGTGCCAGACGTCCGCCGCCGTGACTTTCAATCGTATGGGCCGGTCCTCGGGGATGTACAGCGTCGGTTCCTCGGTGTGGCCGTTCGGGTAGGTGTACTCCCAGTTGAACTGCTTGCCGACCACTTCAATCTCGAGGGGCTCTTCGCCTTCCGCCGCCACCTCGGGCGGCGTATCGTCGACGAACAGGAGCGCCGAGTACGTCCAGACGATCAGCGAAAGGACGATGACGGCGCTGATACCGAACGAGACGAACAGTTTCTTGCCGCCGCCCGATCCGGTCGGCAGGTGACCGAGGACCGGGCGCACGACCTTGTCCGATTCCGATTCGTCGTCACGTTCGCCGTCGTCGCGATACCGCCAGGCCTTCGTGAGCGTGTAACCGATCACGACGACGCCGACCAGCGTCCCCAGGATCAGAAACACCAGGTAGACAGTGTTGAACACGTCCGCCGGTGTCCTGGAGAGTCCGCCCGTCTGTCCGAGCACGTAGGCGATCTCGGTGCTGATGCCACCGGGTCCCATCTTCTCTGAATCTATAGACCACCTCGTCTTATGCATTACGAAGGCTGCAGTCGAGGGAACGGGGTCACACCATCGCCTTGTGTGACTGAACGAACAGAACGGTGGTCGCGCGGGACCGCCACCGATTAAGCGCCGGCCAGTCTACGCCCCGACATGCACCTCTCCGATGTCTCCTGGACGGACGCCGACGCTGTGGAGGCCGACCTGGCTCTGCTTCCGGTCGGCAGCACCGAACAGCACGGCCCCCACGCGCCGCTGGGCACGGACGCGCTCGCGGCCGAGGCGGTCGCAGACCGGGGCGCCGACCGCTACGACGGCGAGGTGGTCGTCGCGCCGGCCGTCCCTGTCGGCGTCGCCGAGGAACACCGCCACTTCGCGGGCACGCTGTGGGTCAGCGAGGACACCTTCCGGGCGTACGTCCGCGAGACCGTCGCCAGCCTCGCCAGCCACGGCTGGGACCGCGTGGTCGTGGTCAACGGCCACGGGGGCAACGTCGCGCCCCTCCGGGAAACCTGTGCCCGCCTCACCCGCGACGGGACCGGCTATGCCGTCCCATTCACCTGGTTCGACGCCATCGATCCCGGGGACATCGAGGCCCTCGACGGCGCCGGGATGGGCCACGGCGGCGCCCTGGAGACGAGTCTCGTGCGCGCGCTCGACCCCGACCTGGTCGACACCGGCCGGTTCGTAGCGGCAGCGGCGGACGGCGCCGACGGCTGGGGCGAGTGGCAATCGGGGACCAATCTCGCGTACGACTCCGCGGAGTTCACCGACAGCGGCGTCGTCGGCGACCCCGGCGAGAGCAGCGAGGTAGCCGGCCAGCAGTTGCTGGCCGCCGCCGCCGAGGCGCTCGCGGCCCTGCTCGAGGCCGTCGAAACGCGTGACCTCGACCGGGAGCCGTGACGGCACCGACCCCGTGGCGTCCGTGACACGTGCCCGAGTACTGCGGGGCTACGGAGTCGATCGTTCGATCACGCCGAGCGTTCGGCCGAGCGCGTCGCTCTCGAAAAATGCGGCTTTGCCGTCGGGCCAGGAGAGCGGTTCCGCCAGAGGATAGGCCTCCCGCGCTGTGGCCATGTCATCGACGCCGAGCAGACACGTACAGGGGCACTCCCGGAACTGCTCCAGCCGGTCGGCGAGCCAGGCGGAACTGCCGCCCTTCTCCGTGCCGGTCCCACCGGCGCTGCCGGCAGTGTCCGGCGTCGCGAGCGCCACCGGCTGCCCCGGAAACGACGCCACCCGTCCGAATCCCGGCACTGAATCGCGAACGGGCTGCGGGAACCGGTAGATGCCCCGGAACGTCTCGACGGCCGCCGCCAGATCCCTGACCGCGAGGACGACCTGCCCGACGCCGGTCAGGGGGCCCACGGCGACGCTCGGACTCTCGGAGACGCGGTAGGACAGCGGCGTCCGATCCTCGATAGCGAACGGAAACAGGAGCCGTCGCTCGTCGGCTCCGAACTCGGCGCGGTCCCACTCGACGAGCCGGCCGTCCTCGCGCTCGCGGGCGCCATACAGCGGTCCACGCACCGGGTGACCGGACTCCAGGACGCGCCGACACTCGGAGACGATGTCGGGAACGCGGACACACCAGGCCGCCGGCCCGGCGTCCGCGCGGATGTGGTCGGGCCAGAAGCCGTGGTCGCCGCGCTCTCGCTCGGCGATCAGTTCGACGTACGAGCCGTCCGCGAACCCCAGCACGGACATGTGGGTACAGCCGTTGTCGTGGACGCCACCGTAGTCGGGGGCGAGGCCGAGTCGTTCGAAGGTCGCGGTCGCCTCGTCGAGGTCGCCGACCGCGAAGGGAACGTGGTCGATCGTGAGCGCCATACCGCCTAGCCGGTCGCCAGAGAAATAAATACGAAGTACGGGGTTTCCGCTACACCGATCTGTTCGTTCATCTCCGGGATAGTAGTGCGACCGAGACGGCGAGTGCGAATCCGGCCGTCGCCCAGACGAAACTCCCGCTGACCAGCAGGAAGGTGAACGGCACGAGCGGCGAGTTACCGCCCCCGAAGGTCCCGACATCGAATGACGTCCCGAGGGCGACCACGGTATAGAAGGCCACGCCCGGACGCTCGCCGTGCAGGTACGGACGGACGGTCGCCACATCGACCGGTCGGCCCGCCCGAGAGAACACAGTTTCGGTTAGTCCACCCGGGGAACAGACCCGACACTCTGTCACTGCGAAGAGACCGAGCGGGCTCGCGAGCCGGTCACGCTACAGCAAATCGAACCGGTCGCGAAACGCCGCCGCACCGTCCGCGAGGTACGTGAGGTCGTCGCCGGCGACCACGAAGTCGACACCCCACTCCCACCGTCGCTCGACCGCGTCGGGCGTGCCCGCGATGGTGCCGACGGGAACGTCGGCGTCGTCCGCGGCAGCCACGACCCGGTCGATGGCTTCCCTGAACTGTTCGCCCTCGAACTCCCCGAACGCGCCCAGTCGGGCCGAGAGATCGGCCGGCCCGACGAACAGGGCATCCAGACCCTCGAGGGCGGCGATCTCCTCGACGGCGTCCAGCGCGCCGGCGGTTTCGATCTGCAGGATCGTCAGTGCTGCGGGGTCCTCGCCACGGACGTCCGCGGTCAGGTCGCGGCCGTAGCCCGAGGAGCGCCGGCCAGCGACGCCGCGGACGCCGGCCGGCGGGTAGCGGGTCGCCCGGACGGCCTCCTCGGCCTCTGCGAGGGACTCGGTCTGCGGGACGATTACGCCGGCGGGACCCAGGTCCAGCACCCGCCGAATCTCGACCCTGTCGGCGGAACTGACGCGGACCAGCGGTGCCGCGCCGTCCGCCGCCTCGACGGCGCGGACGCAGGTGGCAATCTCGGAGAGCGTGTTTTCGGAGTGTTCGCCGTCGACGGCCACGAAATCGAAGCCCGCGTCGGCCAGCAGTTCGGCCACGACCGGGTGGCCGACGACCTGCCAGGCACCGACCATCGCCCGTCCCTGCCGCAACTCGCGTGCGAACGCCTCGTGGATGTGCATGGGCGCGAGTCTCCGCGCGCGAACAAAAGGTATCCGTTTCCTGCCGGCGTGGCCGCTCAGGCCTCGGCCTCGGCGGCGTCGGCGTCGGAATCGGCCTCGGCCTCGTCCTCGGCATCCTCGAGCGCGCTTCGGAGTTGCGGGACGGTGCTCGTCAGGTCGCCCACCTGTTCGCGGGCCTCCTCGATGTCGGTGACGAGTTCCTCGACGGCCTCGATCTCCTCGGCGAGGTCGTCCGCGTCGTCGAAGGCGTCGGCGCGCTCGCCCATCGTGTACCACTTCTTGGCGTCGCGGAGGTGCTCGGCGGCGTCGCCGACGTCCAGCGCGGTTCGCAGGCCGTTGAGCACGCCCAGCGTGTTCTCCGAGTCGACCTCCCAGATGTCGTCGGCTGCGGGGAGGCCGTCGCGGGCCGCCGCGAGGGACTCCTCGACGTCCGCGCGCATCTCGCTTGCCGCTTCCCCGAAGAGGTCATCGTCGTCGAGCGTAGCCTGGCTCATGGCCGACGGTTCGGCTCCCGGGGGATTAAATACCCGCCTGAAAGTGAAAGTGAAATCTACGCCTCGGCGTCCCGGACCGACGCGACGCGCATCAGGGGATATCCGTCCGTCATCTCCATCCGTGCGACGACCTCCCGGCCCTCGTAGACGACGACCAGTTCGACGTCGAGAAACGCACCCGTGAGTTCGGTGTACGCTGCCGGGCCCTCGTCGATTGCGTCGCGGAGTGCCTCCTCGCGGATGTCGACCGAGACGCTCGTGCAGTGGGGCTGGTTCTCGATGGCCGCCTCCATGGCCCGCGCGAGTGACTCGGCACTGTCCGGGCTGACCGGCGTCCCCGCGAACTGGTGATACAGCGAACCGAACTTCACCCCCGCTTCGAAACACGCTACCTCGCTGTCGGTCGGATCGCTCATGAGTGTTTCTCCGGGTGCCCGGGTTTAGTGTTTTGGTCGGCTCCGGAAGTCACGACAAACCGTATGCTACTTGACGGTCCCCCCGCTGGATTCACCTGAATGGACGAGCCGGTGTTACTCACGGGGGCCGGTGGCCACGTCGGCGAGGCCATCCTGCGGGGGCTGGGGGACGACTACGACTGGCGACTGTTGTTTCACAGCCCGCCCGACGAGGAGCCGGACCACCCGTACATCATCGGCGAGGTCCAGGACCACGAGGACGTCGCGGCGGCCGCGCAGGGCGTCGACGCCATCATCCACCTCGCTGGCGACCCGCGGCCGAGCGCGCCCTGGCGGAGCGTCCTCACGAACAACATCGACGGGACCCACACGGTCTACGAGGTCGCCGTCGAGGAGGACGTCGACCGGGTCGTGTTCGCCTCCTCGAACCACGCAGTCGGTGCCTTCGAGACGGACAGCCGCACGCCCGAGATGTACCGGACCCACCACGAGTACCGCCTCGACGGGTCGGAACTCCCCCGGCCCGGCAACAAGTACGGCATCTCGAAGGCGACCGGCGAACTCATCGGCCGGTACTTCCACGACGAACACGACATCTCCGTGTGCAACATCCGCATCGGCAACTTAAACGAGGATCACCCACCCATCGACTACGAGCGCGGCCAGGCGATGTGGCTCTCGATGCGCGACTGTGCCCACATCCACGACTGTGCCCTGCAGGCCGACTACGGCTACGAGATCGTCTACGGCATCTCCGACAACGACCGCAAGTACTACTCGCTGGACCGCGCCAAGGAAGTGCTTGGCTACGAACCCCGCGACAACTCCGCCGAGTGGAACGGCGAAGAGAAGGTCGCTTAGCGGCTCTCAGGCCGTGAGAAGGGGAGAACCGACCCGATTCTCGAATCCCCCCTTCGGATCAATTCTTCTTTCCTCGCACGTCGCCCTTCTCGCGGATCTTGTCCTTGCAGTTCGGACAGACGCGGGGCTGGGTCATTCCGTTCGGTGCGAAAACCCGAACGTAGGATTCTGTCACGACCGACTCGCAGTTGAGGCAGGTTGGC
>JAHENO010000157.1 GCA_018609945.1 Haloarculaceae archaeon
CACCTCATCTTTCGACCAGAACCCGGCGAAGGGGAAGATGCCGGCGAGCGCCAGCGAGCCCGACAGGAAGGTGAGGTAGGTGACGCGCATCTCGTCCTTGAGTCCGCCCATGTCCCACATGTTCTCGTTGTGGTGCATGGCGATGATGACCGACCCGGCGCCGAGGAACAGCAGCGCCTTGAACACCGCGTGGGTGGTCAGGTGGAAGACAGCGGCGACGTAGCCGCCACCGCCCAGCGCGAGCATCATGTATCCGTACTGGGAGATGGTCGAATAGGCGAGCACCTGCTTGAGTTCCTGTTTGACGACGCCCATCGTCGCGGCGAAGAGGGCGGTGAAGCCGCCCACGAGCGCGATGACGCCCAGCGCCGTCGGCGAGAGGGCGTAGAAGCCGTACATTCGCGCCACGAGGTAGACGCCGGCGGCGACCATCGTCGCGGCGTGGATGAGCGCCGACACCGGCGTGGGGCCCTCCATCGCGTCGGGCAGCCAGGTGTGCAGCGGGAACTGCGCGGACTTGCCGATGACGCCACCCAGGACCAGCAACCCGAGGACGGTGAACCACGCCTGTTCGCCCATGCCGAGGAACGTCGTCACCTCGCCGGCGGCCTCGCCGGCCAGGGCCTCCTCGGCCAGCACGATGAAGGATTCCTCGCCCGCGAAGGCCGCGGTGCCGAAGGTGCCCAGCACGGCGACGACGCCCACGAGGAAGAAGTAGTCACCGAACCGGGTCACGAGGAAGGCCTTCTTCGCGGCGCTGGGCGGGGCGTCCTCGCGGAACCAGAACCCGATGAGGAGATACGAACACAGCCCGACCAGTTCGAAGAACATGAAGGCCATCAGGAGGTTGTCCGAGAAGACGAAGGCGAGCATCGAGAACGTGAAGAGGCCGAGGCCGGCGTAGTAGCGGGGCAGGCCGGTCTCGCCCTCGTCGTTCATGTAGCCCAGCGAGAAGACGTGAACGAGGAAGGAGATGAGCGAGACGATGACGAGCATCAGCGCCGAGAGCGGGTCGACGAGGACGCCGAAGGTGAGTTCGACGCCGAGGCCGACGCCCGCGACCCAGGTGTAGATGGTCTCGTGGTAGACCTCGGAGCCGAGCAGGGAGACGGCCGCCCACAGCGAGAGGACGAGCGATCCGGCGGTCGCGGCGATGCCGGCAAGCGCCCCCCGCTTTGGCATGTACTGCCCGAAAAAGAGCGCGACCACGAACGACACCAGCGGGAGCGCGGCGATCGCCGGGACGAAGTCGAATGCACCCGCCATGTTACCACCTCATGGTCGTCGCTTTCGTCACGTCGATGTCCTCGAAGTTGCGGTACAGGACGAGGATGATGCCGATACCGATGGCGACCTCGGCGGCGGCCAGCGCCATCGTGAACAGGGCGAAGACCTGGCCGGTGAGGTTGCCGTAGTAGTGGGAGAAGGCGACGAGGTTGATGTTGCCGGCGTTGAGCATCAGCTCGACGGACATCAGGAAGATGAGCGCGTTGCGCCGGACGAGAATCCCGAACAGGCCGGTACAGAACACGACCGCAGAGAGCAGCAAATAGAACTGGACCGGGACCGTCATTCCTCCTCACCCCCGTCGCGTTTCGCGAGCATCAGCGCGCCGTCCAGCGCGGCGTCGAGGACGACCGCCATGAGGATCAGTGCCACCAGGAAGCCCTCCGGGACGAATCCCTCGATGGTGAGCCCGAGCAGGGCGGTCCCGATGCCAGCCACGACGCTCTCACCTTCGGGGAACCCGGCGGCGGCGCCGAAGTTCGCGGTCACGAAGACCACGGCCATCACGGCGAAGAGGACGAACGCCGCCAGCCCCGGGACGATCGACCGGTCGATGTCGATCGGGCGCGGGCGAGTCGTCATGCCGGCACCTCCGACTCCTCGCGGCCGGTCAGCATGACCGCGAAGGTGATGAGGATGAGTACCCCGCCGACGTACACGAGTATCTGCATCGCGGCGATGAACTCGGCCTGTAACATCACGTAGTGCACGGCGACGCTCAACAGCGCGACGCCGAGCAACAGCGCCGAGTGCCACACGTCGCGGACGAGCACGACGCCGACGCTGCTCCCCACGGTGACGATGAAGAACAGCGCGAATGCGATCGATTCGTACAGTGCCATCGTTGTCGACACTCCTACCGGCGTGCTTTTGAAGATTCCTTTTTCGTTTTGCGACCCGACGGTCCCGTGACAGATCCCCTCACGGGTCCCGAGAACCGGATTCAGCCGGCGACAGGATCGCGTCGAGGCGGTCGAGTGCGGCGTCGGTTCCGGCGACGAACAGGTGGTCGCCGGCCGCGATCTCGGTCCACTCGCGCAGGTCCGCGTCGACCCGGCCGTCCCGGCGTTCGATGGCCACCACCGAACAGCCGACGCGCTCGCGGAGGTCGGCCCCGCCGAGGGTGCCGCCCTCGAACGGGCCGGGGTCGCGGCGGACGAGTCGTATCTTCTCGTCGAGCGCGATCGACTGGTCGGAGTGGAGAATGGCCGCCGCGAGCAACCGCCCGGCGACCGTCGACAGTGCGAGAGCGTAGTCGACGCCCGCGCTGTAGAGTTTCGGAACGCTCTCGGTCCGGTTGGCCCGGGCGACGATCTCCACGTCCGGCGCGAGGGCCCCGACGACGAACGCCGCGACCAGGGTGATGGTGTCGTCGTCCAGCGCGAGCACGACAGTCCGCGCGTCGTCGATGCCCGCCTCCTCGAAGGTCGCCTCCTCGGTGACGTCCCCGACGACGTCGACGCGCCCCTTCTGTTCGAGGTCGATGACAGTCTGGTCGATGCCGTCCTCGAGGAGGGCGTCGCTGACCATCGTCCCGACGAGCCCCGAGCCCGCGACGAGCACCCGCCCGCGGCCGTACTGTGTGACCTGCGACCCGGCCGACCGCGCCAGCGACGACAGGGTCACCGACCGCCCGGCGACGAGCAACACCGACTGGTCGTCGAGGGCGACTCCCTCGAAGGGCGGGACGTGGAACTGGCCCCGCGCCCAGACGCCGATCACGTGGTACGGCGTCCGGCTCCGGTCGTCGGCCCCGGCCGGGCCCACGATCCCGTCCTCGGTCAGGCGCGTGCCGTCCAGTTCGCTCCCGCCCACGACCGGGACCTCCGCGATCTCGATGTCCTCGCCGACCGAGAGCCCGCCCTCGACCGCCGTCTCGACGGTGTTGCGGACCTTGTTGGCGATGCCGTTGCCCAGCAATTTCCGGGGCAGGACGGCCCGCTCGGCGCCAGCGCGTTCGTGGTACTCGGCGAAGTCCTCGTCGGTGACGACGCTGTAGACCGGCAGCTCGGGTGCGAGTTCCTTCGCCGCCGTGATGATGCTCACGTCCACCTCGTCGTCGGCGTCGGAGACGAGCGCCCGCGCCTCTCCGACGTTGACGTCCGCGAGCGTCGCCATCGACGTCGGGTCGCCGTGGACGACCGCACGGTCGCGCTCGAACAGGTCGGTCGCCGTCTCGCGGTCGGGCTCGACGATGACGTACGGAACGTCCCTGTCGGTGAGTTCGTCGATGAGCGACTCCGTGTGGGTGGTGGCGGTACAGACCACGACGTGATCCGAGAGGTCCTCGCGCGCGGCCGGCGGCGTCCGGGACAGCGACTCCTCGAGGACCGGCACCACGACTGCGGGAAACGCGCTGAAGATGAGCAACAGCGTCGCCAGCTGCATCGTCACCACTAGCACGAGCATCGGGGTGCTCTGCCAGGGGGAGTCGCCGCCGTAGCCGATGGTCGTCAAGGTCTGCATCACGACCTGGAACGACCTGAGCAGCGACCGGGGACGTCCCTCGAAGACGCCCATCCCGACCGAGTAGAGGACGGTAAAGACCAGTATCGACCCGACGAGCACCGCGGCGTAGCGCCGAGCGAGCCGGTAGGTGTCCACGGGAAGCCTATCCGTGACTGACAATATAAATGCCCCGCCGACTCCCGAATCGTATCCGGGGGCCATCGACGGGTGGCGGTCGGGGATGGCCCACGGGCACAGGGTATTTCAGGGGTCCGGCGCGTCTGTGAGCGCATGGCAAGCGACAGGGTGACCGTCTCGCTCGACGACGACGCCCGGGAGGCGCTTTCGGACCTGACCGACCGGACCGACGCCGGCCGCAGCGAGATCGTCCGGCGGGCGCTGACCTTCTACGCGGCCAACTACACGGCAGCGACGACCGAGGCGGGGACCAGGCTCGGGGAGTACCACTCGATGCTCTCGGGGGGCGAGCACGTCCTGCTGGACGTGGACTTCCTTCACTGCTTTCTCGATCACGTGACCGACGAGTCGGGCGACCCCGACCCATCCTTCCTGGAGTCGGCCGACCAGGTCTCGGACTACCACGCCCGCGAGTACGACGGCGAGTTCGAGAGCCTCGAGGAGGTCCTGGAGTGGCTCTCGCTGTGTGGCTTCCTGAGCGTCCGGCGCAGCGACGAGGACCGCTACCACGTGGTCTTTCCCTCCGAGCACATCCGGTGGTTCATGACCCGCTTCATCGAGCGGTCCTGCCGGGACCTCCCGTTCGAGATAGACATCGAGGAAGGGCTGACGAAGGTACTCATCACGAAGAATCCCGAGTAGACCACTCCCTCCTGCCATACACGCCAAGACGTGGATATGAACGCATCATACCGATTCATACTCGCTCATATCCAGCAGTGTGAACGTGTAACACAGTAACAACAGAATATAAATGTCTTACCGTGTGAGTGGCGCACATGTCCGACGACAGCACGTTCGTCGAACGGCTCCAGCGGCGGCGATTCATGCGCCTCGCGGGTCTGGCAGGGGTCGCAGGACTCGCCGGCTGCTCGCAGGAACAACTCCAGGAAGACGGCGGCGATGGCGGCAGTGACGGTGGCGACGGCGGGGATGGCGGCAGCGACGGTGGCGACGGCGGCGATGGCGGCGGCGACGGCGGTGACGGTGGCGACGACATGGATGGCGACGACGGCGACACGGAGGAGAGCGAGCCGATCCAGGTCGGGGTCGCGCTGCCGTTCAGCGGCGACCTGAACGACTTCGGGACGCCGATGATGAACGGGCTGCGGATGGCCCAGGCGGACATCAACGCGGCGGGCGGGCCGCTCGGCCGGGAGGTCGAATTGCTCGACGAGGACACCAACACGGACTCCACCCAGGGAGTCAACGCGGCGAGCAAGCTCGTCGACACCGACGGCGTCCCGTACCTCATCGGCGCGGTCTCCTCGGGCGTGACGATCAGCATCGCACAGTCGGTGACCATCCCCAACGGCGTGTTGCACAACACGCCGGCCTCCTCGTCGCCGGCCATCTCGTCGCTGGACGACGACGACCTCGTGTTCCGGACCCGGACCAACGACCGGTTCGTCGCCCGCGTGATGGCGCGCATCATCGAGGACGAGGGTGTCGACAGCGCGGCGGTCATCTACATCAACAACGACTTCGGGCTGGCGCTGGCGGACACCTTCGAGCAGAGCTTCGGGGGGACGACGACGGCGAAGGTCGCCTACGAGTCGGGGGAGTCGTCCTACCAGTCGATCCTCTCGGAGGCGTTCGCGGACGACCCCGGATACGTCGCCTTCGCGGGGTATCCCGAGAGCGGGACGACCATCCTCACCCAGTGGAGCGAAGGCGGCTACGGGGGCAACTGGGTGCTGCACACCAGCCTGCTCTCCGAGGAGGTCATCGACAGCGTCGGTGCCGGGGTCATGAACGGGATGTTCGGCGTGCGGACCGAACCCCCGACCGGCGAGGCGACCGACTCCTTCGTCAGCGACTACGAGAGCGAGTACCCGGACGCACAGGTGTTCGACCCGTACTCGTGGAACTCCTACGACTCGCTGATGAGCTGGGCGCTGGCCGTCGAGAAGGCAGGCACCACCGACCCGGCGCAGGTCAAAGGGGAGTTGCGGGCCGTCTCGAACCCGCCAGGCGAGGCGGTCAGCTACGGCGAGTTCGACGCCGGCGCCTCAACGATCGGCGAGGGGACCGACGTCGATTACTCGGGTCCGAGCGGTAACGTCAACTACGACGACAACGGCGACGTCGCCAGCGACATGGTGGTCGTGGAGGTCGTCGACGGCGAGTTCACCAACCAGCGGACAGTCCCGGCGTCGGACCTGGTCTAATGGACGCACGCGTCGGCGTCGACATCGGCGGCACCTTTACCGACATCGTTACCGTTCGCGACGGTGCCATCACCGTGAGCAAGACGCCATCGACACCCGAGCACCCGGACGACGGCGTCGTCACCGGCCTGCGGAAGGTCCACGACCGCGACGGGCTGGCCTTCGATTCCGTGCGGTTTCTCGGCCACGGAACGACCGTCGCGACCAACGCCGTCCTCGAGGAGGAGTGGGCCGAGACCGCCCTCCTGACGACGGAGGGGTTCCGCGACGCCCTCGAGATCGGCCGCCAGGCCCGGCCGGACATCTACGACTTCCAGGTCGAGAAGCCGACGCCGGTCGTCGCCCGCGACCGCCGGTACGAGGTCCCGGAACGCGTCGACGAGCGCGGCGACGTCCTCGAACCGCTCGACGAGAGCGCCGTCAGAGAGGTCGCCCGCGAGTTCGACGGCGTCGAGAGCGTCGCCGTCAGCCTCCTCTTTGCCTTCGAGAACGACGACCACGAACGGCGCGTCCGCGACATTGTCGCCGAGGAGTGTGACGGGGTGTCTGTGTCCCTCTCCAGCGAAGTCCTCCCCGAAATCCGCGAGTACGAGCGGACGCTCGTGACGGCGCTGAACGCCGGCCTCAAGCCCGTCATCGAGCGGTATCTGGGACGGCTGGAGGAGCGGGTCGCCGGGTTGGGCGTCGAGACGGACCTGAAGATCATGCAGTCCAACGGCGGCATCATCACGGCAGCGGCCGCCCGCGAGCGGCCGGTGAAGACGCTGCTGTCGGGGCCCGCCGCCGGTGTCCAGGGGGCCACCTACGTCGCCGGGCTGTGTGACATCGAGGACCTCCTCACCCTCGACATGGGCGGGACCTCGTGTGACGTCTCGCTGGTCGAGGGGGGCGACCCGCTGGTGACCACCGACGTCGAGGTCGGCGACTACCCCGTCAGCGTCCCGATGATCGACGTCCACACGGTCGGCGCGGGCGGCGGCTCCATCGCCTGGCTCGACGCCGGCGGTGCCCTGCGGGTCGGTCCGAAAAGCGCCGGCGCGGACCCGGGGCCAGTCTGTTACGGCCGCGGGGGCGAGCGCCCGACCATCACCGACGCCCAGCTCCTGCTGGGCCGGCTGAACCCCGCGTCCTTCCTCTCCGGGGAACTCGACGTCGAGGTCGCGGACGTCCGGGCGGCAATCGAGCGCGACCTCGCGGACCCGCTGGGCACCTCCGTCCGGGAGGCCGCACAGGGCGTCCTCGACGTGGCCAACGCGAACATGGAGCGGGCGCTGCGCGTGGTGTCGGTCGAGCGCGGGTACGACCCCCGGCGGTTCGCGCTCGTCGCCTTCGGCGGCGCCGGACCGCTGCACGCCCCCACGCTCGCCGAGCAACTCGACATCCCGCGGGTCGTCGTCCCGCGGACTGCGGGCGTGCTCTCGGCGCTCGGGTTGCTCATCAGTGACATCCTCTACGACTTCAGTACGTCGCGCGTGCGCCCCTGGGCGGACGTGTCGCCGGCGGCGCTCACCGAGCGGTTCCAGGACTTCGAGACGCAGGGCCGCGAGCGGCTCCGCGAGGAGGCGCTGCCCGGGGAACGGATGGCCTTCGAGCGCCGCGTCGACCTGCGATACGTCGGCCAGTCCTTCGACCTCCCGGTGCCGGTCCCCGACGGCGAGATTACCGACGAGGACATGGAGACGGTCGCCAGCCGGTTTCACGACCGCCACGAGCGCCGCTACGGCCACGCCTACCCCGAGGAGCCGGTCGAACTCGTCACTGTGCGCCTGCGCGCCCGCGGCGTCGTCGACGAGCCAGACCTCCGGCCCGAGCCCGTCGGCGGCACCGTCGAGGCGGCCGTCACCGACACCCGGGAGGTCGTCTACGACGGCCGGGCCCGCGAGACGCGGATCTACGACCGCGACGCCATCCCGACCGACGCCACCTTCGAGGGGCCCGCGGTCGTCGAGGGCCGCGAGAGTACCGTCGTCGTCCACCCCGACCAGCGAGTGCGTGCGGACGAATACGGCAACCTGCACGTGGAGGTAGAGACGTGACAGACGGTGATTTGCACGCGGAGGGCCAGCCGTGACGGACGTCGACCCGGTCACGCTGGAGGTCGTGCGCAACGGCTGCGAGGCGGTCTGCGAGGAGATGAACGCGACGCTCATCCGGACGAGCTACTCCCCCAATATCAAGGAACGGCGGGACTGCTCCTGTGCGCTGTTCGACGGCGACGGGGAGATGATCAGCCAGGCCGAGAACATGCCCGTCCACCTGGGCGCGATGCCCTTCTCGGTGGCAGCGGCGCTGGACCGGTTCCCGCCGGCCGACCTGCAGCCGGGCGACGCCGTCCTGGTGAACGATCCCTACCACGGGGGCGCACACCTCCCGGACCTGACGCTCGTGACGCCGGTCTTCGAGGGCGGCGAGGTGGTCGCGTTCGCGGCCAACCGTGCCCACCACGCAGACGTCGGCGGCGCCCGCGCCGGGAGCGTCGCAGCCGACTCCACCGAGATCTTCCAGGAGGGGCTGCGCATCCCGCCGGTCAAACTCTACGAGGGCGGCGAGCGCAATCCGGCGGTGATGGCGATGGTGCGGGCGAACGTCCGGACGCCCGAGGAGCGACAGGGCGACCTTCGCG
>JAHENO010000158.1 GCA_018609945.1 Haloarculaceae archaeon
AGGCCGGAGTCGCGCAGTCCGAGGCGGGCGTACTCGAATATCTCCTCGAAGATGACGGCCCGGTCGTCCGTCCGCTCGCCGTCGGCGGTTAGCCACGCCAGATCCGCCTCCAGTCCGTCCGCGACCGCGCTGTAGAACGACGCCTCGGCGGCCGACCAGGGCAACTCCGCGAGGGGATGGTCGGCCGCGACCAGCCCGCGGATCAGGCCGGCGACCAGCGCCTGCAGGCCGACGACGTCTCTGACCGTCGGCTGGGTGGGCAGCGGGCGGTACTCGATGCGCAACGACCGCTCGTCGCCGGTCCCGACGGGGTCCCCGCCGACGACACACCGGAGCCACCGCCAGTACGTCGAGCGCTTGTGGGCGAACTCCCAGTAGCGGTCCGCGCGCGTCTCGCGCGGCGAGTCCTCGAGCCACTCCCGGAGGAAGGGCGCGTACACCTGGTCGGCGACGACGCGGTCGACGGCGTCGGTCGCGGTCTCGATGTCACCTGGCACGCGGACCTTCGACTGTTCGGTGAGGCCGACCGACTGCTCGAAGGCCGCGATCCGGAGTTCGTGGTCGGTCTCGGCGAGGACGCGCCCGGGGTCGGCGTCGCCGTAGAGGTCGCCCGGCAGGAACGGGGAGTTCGTCGCGAGCGCCAGCACCGGCCCCAGCGTCCGGATCGCGGCGTTGTAGTAGTCGGGAAACGCCGCCGCCGAGGGGATCTGGAGGTGGGGCTGGATCGACGTCGCCAGCGACTCGAACAGGATCGTCGGGAACTCCCGTTCGAACCCCGGCACCGAGAACGCGACGCTCCCGCCCCCGTGGGCCAGGGATTCGTTGTCGATGGCGACGTAGCGCGGGTCGGGCTGCATGTGCTCGGCGACCGTCACGCCGTCGCTGACGTCGACGGCAGCGAGGTACTCGTAACTCCCCGACTCCGGCGGGACGGTCCACATCGCGTCGAGGACGAGGTCGCGGCCGCGTTCCCGGGCGTCCGCCCGCGCCGCCGCGAGGGACTCCTCGATGACGCTCGCCTGCGCGGCGAGTCCGTCGCGGTCGAGGACGTTCGGGTCCGTGTTGAGTTCGGCGTTGTGCACGCCGAGTTCCTTGTTCGCCGGTCCCTCGAAGACCTCTCCCGGCAGCGGGGCCAGCCGTCCGGTCCCGCCGTCGACATCGGTGGACGGTGCAGTACCAGCCGGATTTTCGACGGCATACACCTCCATCTCGAGACCGACCGCGAACTGGTCGTTGTCGTAGTGGCCGGCGGCGATAGCCTCACGGAGGTCCGCCGCCTGCGCCGCGACGCGCTCGGCGAACGCCGCGGCGGTGTCGGGATCGAGCGACCGCTCGACCAGATCCACGATGTCCTCCATTCACCTGATGTCGACCACGAGAACCGGCTGGTCGGCGTTCTTGACGACCCGTTCGGTGGTGCTGCCCAGCGAGGCCATCCGTTCCGGGCCGGTCTTGCTGTGTGTCCCCATCACGATCAGGTCGATCCCCACCTCGTCTGCGTACTCGGTGATTTCTTTCTGTGGCGTCCCCTCCCGGCGCTCCGTCACGCACCCGACGCCCGCGTCCTCGATGCGGATCCGGGCGTCCTCCAGTGCGCGGTCGCCCTCTTCCTCGAGTGTCGCCCGGACGTCGTCTTTCGTGTCGTCGTCGGCCGCACGGTAGAGCCGGCTCTCGACCACGTACAGCGCGTGCACGGTCGCGTCACGGTCCCTCGCGATCGTCAGGGCGTGTTCCAGGGCCTCCAACGTCCCCGAACTCCCGTCTGTCGGGAGGAGAATGTCGTCGTACATGGTCGCTCTCTCTGCGGGACGGGACTTAACGCTGTCCCAACCCGGCCAGCCGAACGCCGATTGTTCCCGTCCCCATCTCCGGCTGGGTCCGCTACCCGCCGGTGAAGTGGGGGTGGTCGCTGACGTGCCGCGGGAGGTATCGGGGGCGCTGTGGAAGGTCGCCGACGTCATCCCGCACCAGCTCGCGGAGCTCCGCGGCGTCCATCGTCCGTTCCTCGCCGTCGGCCCGGACGTTCACGCCGAGTTCACCGTCCTCGATCTCGTCGTCGCCGACCACGACGTAGTAGGGCACCCAGTCGGTCTCGGCGCCGGCGATGCGGCGCCCGACCGACTCGTCGCGGTCGTCGATGTCCACGCGGATGTCGGCCGCCTCGAGGTCGTCGGCCAGGGTCTCGCAGTACTCGAGGTGGGCGTCGGGGTTGACCGGAATGAAGCGCACCTGCGTCGGCGAGAGCCACGTCGGCAACTGGGGCGTGTCCATCGTCGCCGTATCCTCGAGCAGCGCGGCCATCACGCGCTCGATCCCACCCGAAGGCGAGTAGTGCAGGATCGGCGGATGGTGCTGGTCGGTGCCGTCGGTGTACTCGATGTCGAACCGCTCGGCGCTCTCGACGTCGATCTGGACGGTGGGGTTCTCGATGGAGCGGCCGAGCCCGTCGACGGCCGCGAAGTCGATCTTCGCCGACCAGTAGTGGTGCCGTTCGGGGATGATCTCCAGCAGCGCGGGCTTCTCGAGGTCCGCGACGACCTCCTCGACCCACGCCCCGTTGTCCTCGTAGAACTCCCGTGTCATCCGGATGGCGGGCTCGTAGTTGATGTCGAGGTCCTCGCTCGTCCGGAGAGCGAGTTTGGCCTGGGCCATCAGCTCCGCCCGGGCCTGGTCCATGTCGCGGGTGGCGGTGTGCATGTCGGGCATGGTGAACGCCCGCAGGCGCTTCAGCCCCGCGACCTCGCCCTTCTGCTCGCGCCGGAACGAGTAGGTGGACATCTCGTAGATCCGCAGGGGCAGGTCGTTGACCGAGATGTGCATGTCCCGCATGATGGAGAACTGCCCGAAGCAGGCGGCAAACCGGAGCATCATCCGGCGGTCGCCGGACTCGAAGCGGTACTGGCGCTCGCCGAACTTCCCGGCGTGCTCGCGGATCGACCGCGCACCGAGGTCGTACATGATGGGCGTCTCGACGGGCATCCCGCCGTACTCGACGACCAGGTCGTTGACGTACTCGATGAGGGCGTCCCGGATCAGCTTCCCCCGCGGGTAAAACCGGAGGTTGCCCACGTCCGAGAGCTCGTCGTAGCCGACGAACTCCTTCTCGCGCATGATCTCCAGATGTGGCGGTTCCTCTCCGGGGCTGGCGACGATCCCCTCGACCTCGTCCTCGATGAACGCCTGCATGTCCGCGCTAACCGCGGATTTGGCGGCGAGGGCGTCCTCGACCGACCCGTCCGGATACATGACCCGCCAGTCGCTTGGCTCGCGGTCGGGCTCGCCCGCGTCCTCGTCCTCGTCGCGGTGGGCGGCCACGTGCCGGGAGAGCTCCGAGAGCGGGTGGCCCTTGCAGGAGACTTCGAAGGACTTGTACCAGCCAAACGGTGCCCGGAGTACCTCGTAGCCGTCGGCCTCCAGTTCGGCCTCGAGGTTGCGCATTACGGCCTTGGCGGCGTCGGGGCCCGCCAGATCCTCGCTCAGGTGGGCGTAGGGATAGAGGACGACCCGGTCGGTGTTGAGCTGGCCCGTCACGTCCCGCAACTCGGCGAGGGCGTTCTCGACGACGCCGTCGACGTCGGCCTCGTCG
>JAHENO010000159.1 GCA_018609945.1 Haloarculaceae archaeon
ATGAACTGCAGAGTTGTCGTCGAGGCTGCGGTCCCAGTGTACGACGTCGAAACGCCCGACGAGGCGGTCCGGATCGCCATCTCGAAGACCGGCGAGATGCTCAACCCGGACCTCAACTACGTCGAAATAAACATGGGGGAACGCTCCTGCCCCCACTGCGGGGAGGAACTCGACCCCGCCTTCATCGCGGCCGACGAGAGCCTCGTCGCGCTCGAACTCGAGATGACAGTATTCAACGTCGAGCGCGAGGAACACGCCGCCCGGATCGCCCGCAAAGAGATCGGGCAACGCCTCGAGAACATTCCCCTGGACGTCGTCGAGATCGAGGAACTCGAGGAAGAGGACGACGAGACGGAAGACGAAGCGGAGGAGTCGTCGGGTGCCGACGACGAAGAGGAGACGGCGCCCGTCGAGAGCGAGACGACACCCGGGGGCGACGGAGGAGGGGAACGAGAGGGTGAGGGCGACGACGTGCTCCCCGAGTTCGAGGAACTCATCGACGAGTAGCCGACCCGATGGCTGTGGCTACCCTTCTATCGAGTTGACGGAGTGAAAAGCGGTCGATCAGTCGGCGGCCGCGGAGACGCGCTCCGTCGCGTCCGCGTTCATCTGTGTCGTGATGTCGGTCGCGAGGGCGAAGACGGCGGCCTTGTGGTCCGTTTTCGATTTGTGGATCGACGTCGGCTGGACTCCCAGCGTCTTGTATTCTTCGTGGTCGATCGTTTCGCCTGTCTGCTCCTCGTAATGTGTCTGTACCTGTGCGAGCAGACCGTGGAGGTGAATAAGCTCCTGCTTCTTCATGTTCATCTGGGTCTAACAACCGGAGGTATATAGTAGTACTCTGAGGACCGTTAACACATTCCTTCCTTAACCGGCCCGTCAGCCGCTGTACTCCCCGTGTGTCGGCCGGGGAACGGTTGAAACCGTGACAGTCATAAGGGGTAGGGACGGGTCGTGTGCCCCGAGCTAGCCGGCTGGTGCTACTCCAGTGTTTTCCGCCATGAACCGGACTAGAGGAATCCGTCATGGACCGGACTAGAGGAATCCGTTATAGATCGGACGAAGCGCCTGCTGTCGTGGCCGGCCCTGACCGGAATGGGGCCGGTGTCGACCTACTCCCGGAAGCGGACGACGCCACTCCGCAGCACGTGCTGGTTTGGAACGACGTACACCTCGCCGTCAGACTCGATGTGCGTGACGAACACGTTGATCTCCTGGACGATACCGCGCTTGCCGTCGACTCTGACCTCGTTGCCGATCGCGTACGGTTCCGCGAGCAGGACGTAAATCCCGGCAGCGCTCGCCGCCAGCAGGTCCCTGAACGCGACGGCCGAGAGGAAGACCAGCCCGAAGGCGTAGGCCGCGAGCAACACGAGCAACGCGAGCGTGTCGACCCCGATCTGTCCGAGCGCGATGAGCGTCGCGATGTAGACGATGCTGTACTTGACGAGTTCCGGAATGAGGCCTGCCTCGGGGAGTTTGACGCTTCGCAGGCGCTCGGCGACGACGAGTTTGGCCTTGTCGCCCGCGATCAGACCGACGATGAGTGCGAGGATGGCGACGAACACCCGCGGCAGATAGCTCGTGACCTGCGACCAGAACAGTTCCACACGGAGGAGGTCAACGAACTGGAGCGCGAGAATGACCGCACCGACGTAGACGAACAGCGCCGCCAGCCAGCCCACGATGCCGACCGTCGAGGTGCCGAAGTTCCGCGCGGTCCGTTCGAACGGCGTTCCCTCGACTGCCCCGGTGATGCCGACGCGGCCGGCCATCCGGTGGATCCACCGGCGGACGTAATAGGCGAGCAGCAGACCGACGATGAGCACGACGATCGCGGCGACGAGCGCCGTCTCCTCCGAGAGACTTCGGAGCAGCCGCTGGAACTCGATTTGCATCAGTACTCCTCCGGGTCGAGTTCGAAGACGAGTTCACCGCCCTTGAACGCTCTGACCATGCCGTCGCTCTCCGAGAGCACGATCGCGATGGCGTTCGTGTCGCGCGTGATCGCACCGGCAGCCATGTGGCGGGCACCCAGTCCCTTCGGGATATCGACCCCCTCCGCGGACGGTTCGAGATAGCGGTACGCGGAGACGATCTTCCCGGAGTCGGAGATGACGAATGCCCCGTCGAGCCGGGAGAACTCCTTGAGCATCACGTTCACGATGGGGTCACCGACGTGGACGTGGGACTTCTCGAAGGGGTTGTACGAGAGCGGGCGGGACTTGTTCATCACCTTGCCGGCGTCGCCGACGACGAACAGCGCACCCACGGGCTTGCCCTTCTGGCCTTTCTGCCCGAGTTCGATCGCCACGTCGAAGACGTCCCTGACGACCGACGGGTCCGCCCGGGAGTTGACAAACAGGTCGTACAGTCCCGTCTGGGTGAACTCGGCGGATTCGACCCTGACGGCGGCGTCCATCCCGTCCCCGAAGACCGACGTAACGCAGACCGCAGTGTCCCCTTCCTCGATGAGACCCTGGCGGATGGCCCCCTCGAGCCCGAACCGCAGGCGGCCGGTCACCTCGGTGAACGAGAGTGGCAACTCGACGAACTGATCGGCGCCGGCGTCGTTCTCTTGATCCACGACCACCGCCGGTGTGTCCTCCGCCTCGAACTCCCTGACGGTCGCCGCGTCCGGGGAGAACAGAAGGACGGCGTCCGTGTCGGCGACGAGGTCGTCGAAGAGGGCGTCAAGCGCACTCATTGTCGTATCAACCAAGTAAACAGGAAAAAACCTTGTGGCGTGTCTTGCGTGCGACTCTCGCGTGTCATACGGGCGAACCACCTGCGTAGACGGGACAGCAGGTTCAGGACTCGCTCGCCCACTCGACCAGCGCGTCGAAGGCGCCGCTCTCGGCGTGACAGTGGCAGTACTGGCCCAGCGCGGCGTGCTCGATCAGTCCGTCCTGTTCGTCGGTGATACCGTCGCCACGCTCGACAGCGAAGGCGAAGCGGGCGTCCCGGGCCACGTCGGCCGTCGAGTAGTGGAATTCGTGGCCGCGGTAGGTCTCGGCCGCCATCGGCGCCGGCGCGGCACCGGTCGCCACGAGTTCAACGTGGTCGAGCGCCTGGTACCGGTCGTACATCTCGACGGCCGCCGGGAGAACGCCGGCCATCTCGTGAGTGTCGCCGTCTGCCGTCGTCAGCGACTCGCAGAGTGCCATCATCCCGCCACACTCCCCCAGGACGGGCATCCCCTCCGCGGCCCGCTCGGCCAGCGTCGCCAGCGCCGGACTCCCGCTCAGGCGCTGGGCGTGCAGTTCGGGATACCCTCCGGGCAGGTAGACGCCGTCCGCGAGGGGCAAATCGTCGCCCGCCAGCGGCGAGAACGTCTCGACGCGGGCCAGGTTCCGCAGGCGTTCGAGCGTGGCCGGATACCAGAAGGAGAAGGCGCTGTCGCGTGCCACCGCGATCCGTGGCTGGGCGGTTTCGGGTCCGGCCGGAGCGTCCGAAGGCCCGAGCTCGGCGGCCGGTTCCGGACGGGACGGCCTGCGCGCAACCGAAGCGATCCGGTCGGCACGGATGGTTTCGGCGGCCTCGTCGAGTGCCTCCCGCGGCAGGGCGGCCTCCTCGCCCATGTGGAGGCCGAGATGGCGGTCCGGAATGGAGAGGGTCTCGTCCGGCGGAATCCGGCCGAAGTAGGCCAACTCCTCGGGAAGGGCCTCGCGGATGCCCGCGGCGTGCCGGCCGCCGTGGGCCCGCTGGACGAGGACGCCGGCAACGTCGATGTCCCGGCCGATGCGGTCGGCGAAGGCCCGGAACCCCAGCGCGGTGGCGGCGACGCTCTCCATACCCGCTTTCCCGTCCACGACGAGCACGACCGGGAGGTCGAGCGCCTCCGCGACCATGGCGGTACTCGAACCGTCCCCGTCGTAGAGTCCCATCACGCCCTCGACGACGCAAACGTCGCCGCTCCCGCGGTGGTAGTTGCGCCGGAGTCCTTCTTCCCCTTCGAGCCAGATATCGAGGGTCCGGGATGGGGTATCGGTGATCGCCTCGTGGTGACTCGGGTCGATGAAGTCCGGGCCGGCCTTCGCTGGCTGGACCTCGTACCCCGCCGCCTCGAGTGCGCGCATCGTCGCGAGCGTCGCGACGGTCTTGCCGACCCCGGAACTCGTCCCGCCGAGGACGACGCCCCTCACGCCCGACCCTCCGGCACGGTCGCCACGAGTCGGTCGGCCGCTGCGGCGACGCGCTCGCGTACCGCCGCGAGCACGCCGGCACGGTCCGCGAGTGCGAGCGCGCCACCCATGCCGACCCCTTCTTTGGCCTCGCCGGCGAGATACCCCTCGGCGGCGGGGTGGTCGAGTGCCTCGAACCCGGGGTCGGTGACAGTCACCTCGACGCCGAGTTCGGCGGCCAGTTCCCGGACGTTCGCGCTCGGGTCCCCTGCAACGAAGGACGTGGTCGCCAGCGACAGCGTCCCCCCGGCGCCCGCGTGGCGCACCAGCGCCGCGACGGCGAACATCTGGGTCCCGCCGGCGAGGGTCACGGCCGTCCCGGACTCGCGGGCACCCAGGGCGAACCCGGCGGCCGTCGCGAGCACGGGATCGCCCATCCGCCGGACCG
>JAHENO010000160.1 GCA_018609945.1 Haloarculaceae archaeon
CGTGGGTGTCGACCGGGATGCCGCGGCCGTCGTCGGAAACCGAGACGGAGTCGTCCTCGTGGATGGTCACCGCGATCGTGTCACAGTGGCCCGCCAGCGCCTCGTCGATGGCGTTGTCGACCACCTCGTAGACGAGGTGGTGCAACCCGCGCGTGTCGGTCGATCCGACGTACATCGCCGGGCGCTTGCGGACAGCCTCCAGGCCTTCGAGTACCTGTATCTGTCCTGCGCCGTACTCACTCTCCTCGGACATGAAAACCTTGCACCCGACTAGTCGCCCCCGTCACTTAAAGCACACGCACGCGCGAGCGCGTGAGTCGGACAAAGCGGCTGGACACAATCGGCTGGGCACGAGCGGCTCCACGGTGATCCGACCTCCTACCGACACTCTTCGAGAAACGACGTGACGATGGCATCCAGCGAGGCCGGATCGTCGTACTCGGCGACAGTCAGTTCGTCACTCCCCCGGACCATCGCAGAGAGGTCGCGCTCCCCACCGGGTCGGTACAGACAGAGGGCCGGCTTCTCCCAGGCGACTGCCCTGCCGAGTTCGTAGCCGACGCCCAGACTCGGGACCGTCACCTCGGCGACGACGGCGTCGGCCCGGCGGAGCCAGGCCAGGTCCTGGTCGTGGATTTCGCGGTCCGACAGAGCCGCTTCCTGGGTTTCGAGGTCCTGCTGTCCGACGTGTTCCGTGAGAACCTCGCCGTGTCCGTCGAGCAGGTCGATGATCCGGGCGTACAGGTCGACGTCGGACCGTCCGCCGCGGATTGAGCCGGCGAAGTAGATGTCCATGTTCGTGGGGCTGGCGGCCGGGGCGACCTAACGGTTCGGGTTCACCGCGACCAGTCCCCGCACGCTATCACTTTCACCGCGATGCCGTACGACATTTAAACCCGGGTGCGGAAGTACAGGCACATGACCTCCTACCAGTCGCGCCTCGGCGCCGAGGAGGGGATCGCCGAGGAACTGGCCGAGAGCCAGCGGGCGATCTCGATCGCCGAGTTCTTCGAGAAGAACAAGCACATGCTCGGGTTCGACTCCGAGGCCCGGGCGCTCGTCACCGCCGTCAAGGAAGGCGTCGACAACTCTCTCGACGCGTGTGAAGAGGCGGACATCCTGCCGGACATCTACATCGAAATCCAGGAAGAGCGGGACTACTACCGGCTCGTCATCGAGGACAACGGTCCCGGCATCACGAAGGAGCAGGTTCCGAAAGTGTTCGGGAAACTACTGTACGGGTCCCGGTTCCACAAGCGCGAACAGAACCGCGGCCAGCAGGGGATCGGCATCTCCGCGGCGGTGCTGTACTCGCAGTTGACCTCGGGCAAGCCCGCGAAAATCACCTCGCGGACGAAAGGGGACACGCAGGCCCAGTACTTCGAGTTGATCGTGGACACGGACACGAACGAGCCCGAAATCAGCGAGGAGTCGACGACGGCCTGGGACCGGCCCCACGGGACGCGCATCGAACTGGAGATGGAGGCGAACATGCGTGCCCGGCGGCAACTCCACGACTACGTCAAACACACCGCCGTGGTCAACCCCCACGCCCGCATCGAGATGCGCGAGCCCGACGCGCACTTCAAGTACGAGCGGGCGACCGACCAGCTCCCCGAGGAGACCGAGGAGATCCGGCCCCACCCCCACGGGGTCGAACTCGGGACGCTCATCAAGATGGCCGAGTCGACCGACTCCTACTCCATCTCGGGGTTCCTGCAGGGCGAGTTCACCCGCGTCGGCGGGACGACCGCGGAGAAGGTCATCGCCAATTTCCGGGACCGCCACTACGGGCGAGGGATGGCCTGGCGACCACCTCTGAAACACGAGGAAGTGGACCTGGAAGCGACCGTCGCGGACGCTGTCGCGAACAAGGGCAAGGAGGCGACCGCCGACTTCGCCGAGCAGGTCGCCGACCGTCTCGGAACCGAAGAGCGGGTCGCTCACCACGAGATCGTCGCCGTCGTCGACGACGTCGCCGCCGACATCGAGGACGCCTACGACACCACCTTCGGCGGCACGGTCCGCGAGAACGCCGTCGCGGCGGCCTGGGACGCGGTCACCGCCGAGCGGGTCGCGGACGTCTACGCGCTGGTCGACGGCGCGACCACCGACCGCAAGGACGACGCCGTCGTGCAGGCGCTGGCCGAGCGGCTCGCCGCGAAGTTCGAGGACGGACGCCACCGGGTCACCCGCGAGACCCTCCGGGAGTACGTCGACCGCGCGGCCGACATGACCGAGGAGCGCGACGGTGCCACTGTGGGCGAGACTGCGCGGGAGAAGATCACCGACGCGCTCTGGGAGGCGGCCGAGCGGGTGCCCGACGACCCGCCGCGGGTGCACGCGGTGGCGAACGACCGGGACACCGCGGCGGATCTGCTGGAGGCGATGCGCGAGACTGACATCATCGCACCGCCCACTGGCTGTCTGGCACCCATCACCGCCGAACTGGTCGAAGCCGGACTCCAGAAGGAGTACGACGCGGACTTCTACGCGGCGGCGACCCGCGACGCGTCGGTCCACGGCGGCGATCCGTTCATCGTCGAGGCGGGCATCGCCTACGGCGGCGACCTGCCCGCCGACGGTGCCGTGGACGTGCTGCGCTTTGCCAACCGGGTCCCGCTCGTCTACCAGCGCGGGGCCTGTGCGACGACGGACGTGGTGAAGTCGATCAACTGGCGCAACTACGGGCTCGACCAGCCCGGAGGGTCGGGCATCCCCAACGGCCCCGGCGTGGTGATGGTCCACGTCGCCTCGACGAACGTGCCCTTCACCAGCGAATCCAAGGACGCCGTGGCGAACGTCCCGGAGATCGAACACGAGATCGAACTCGCCATCCGGGAGGCGGCCCGCGAACTGAAGTCGTACCTGAACAAACGGCGGTCGATGCAACAGCGCCGGGAGAAACAGAGCAAACTCGGCACCATCCTCCCCGAGATGGCCGAGAAACTGGCCGCGGTCACGGGCCGGGAGCCGCTGGACATCGACGACACGATGGCCCGCATCATGAACAACGTCCTCGTCGAACACGACCGGAGCGACGGGACCGCCCGGCTGACGGTCGAGAACAACGCGGGCACGAACGCCGACATCGAGGTGACGGCCATCGCCTCGGCAGAACCCGGGGACGTCGACGGCGCGACCGTCGTCGAGATGGACGACGAGTACTTCCTCAAGTGGTCGCCCACGGTGAACAGTGGCGAGGACGCCACCCTGGAGTACAGCCTGCCGGCCGACGCGGAGGTCTCGGTGTCGGTCGACGGCATCGAGGAGGAGAAACTGACGGTGACACCATGAGCACGGACACGGACGCGAGCCCCGAGGCGCGGGCCCGCGAGCAACTCATCGACCTGGCAGCACAGTTCTACGACCAGTTCGCCGGCGGGGACGTCCCCAGCATGGAGATGCCCACGCGGACGAAGTCCAACATCGAGTACGACGAGGAGAAGAAGGTCTGGGTCTACGGCGACCGCACCTCGACCCGGAGCGCCAACAGCGTCCGCGGGGCACAGAA
>JAHENO010000161.1 GCA_018609945.1 Haloarculaceae archaeon
TCTGTCGGCGGCGTCCCGGGAGACGTCGACGCCTGCGTGTCTGGAGACCGGCACGATCACGCTTGCGGCCCAGGACGAGGAGTTCGTCGTCCGGACCGACGACGACACCGTCGAGACGTTCGCGTTCACGCTGTCTAACGAAACCTCGTGTCGGGTGACCGTCGGGCGCGGAACCTGGCAACTCGAACGCCTGACCGACGACGACACGGAAGTCGTCGCGACCGGCGAGGATACCTCGGGGACCCGAATGCTCCGGAGTGGGGACTCGCACACGTGGTCGCTGAGTCTCCAGCCCCGGTCGACGCCGGAGACGACGGCGACGACCTACGTGACCGCCGACCTCTCGGAGGGCCAGTTCGTGTTCGTCGTCGCCGGGATGGTGGGCGAGGAGACGCGGTTCGAGCGCTCGGCCAGATTCACCCTCGTCAAACGGACCGCGAACTCCTGACTCACCCGCGTACAGAGCCTGCTGGGAGAACTGTGCGACCCGGACGTCGCCGCGAGGCCGACCGTCTTGCTGGGCCTTCGCAACGCAAGACCGACTTTTCTTCCCGGGAGCGACCGAACGTAGACGCATGGAGAGCGTCAGTGACACCTTCCCGGAACTCCAGCACATCGCGGACGAGGACCTGCGGGCCGGCGTCGTCGAGGCCTGGGAGACGGCCACGGCCGAAACCGGCGTCGAGGATCTCCACGAGGTCCCCTGGTTCCCGCCAGCACAGCGCGACCTCGGGATCGAAGACGAATGGCTGGTTCCGCATGTACGGGACGTGACCGCGGGGGCGGCCGCGCTCGCGGAGATGCTGGTCGACCGGCGCGACGCTGATCTCTCGCTCGATACCGTGATCGCGGGGGCGCTGGTCCACGACGTCTCCAAACTCCACGAGTTCGACGGGATGGACGAGACGCCCGTGGGTGATCTGCTCGGCCACCCCCACTACGGCGTCCACGTCGTCGCCCGGGCTGGCCTCCCGGTCGAGATCGCACACGTCGTGCTCTCGCATACCCCGCGCACGACGGTCGAACCCGCCACGCTCGAAGCCGAGATCGTGCGGCGGGCCGACGAGGTCGCCGCGGCGGCGATCAAGACGGCGGCCCTCGAGGATCTGCGCGACGCCTGATCGGCTCCATCCGGTGTGGTCTACAGCGGTCGTTCGACGACGAGCGCGTCGTGGGTCTCGCCGCCCAGTTCCTCCTCGTGTCTCCCGGTCCGCTCGAACCCCTGCCGGTCGTAGAAGGCGACGCCGACGTCGTTGTCCGCCAGCACGGTCGCACGGAGGCGCTCGAAGCCCCGCTCGCGGAGTCGTTCGATTGCGGCCTTGAGGAGCCCCGTTCCGATGCCCTCGCCCCATCGCTCGGGGAGCACGTAGATGCTCGCGAGGACGGCGATTCCCTCCTCGTCAGCGGGGCCGGTGCTGGCGTAGCCGAGGATTCCGTCGTCTGAGCCCTCGGCCACGAGGTAGCGTACCTCGTCGCTGGTCACGCCCCGTTCGACGGCCTCGTCGCTGTACCACTCCGCCAGCATCTCCTCGATGGCCGGGTCGGCCACGAAATCGCCGTAGGCAGCGTGCCACGAGGCGCGAGCGACCCGCTGAATGGCGGACACGTCGGCTGCCACTGCTGTCCGAACGTCGACCACACTGGTGCTCTACGTCGGGACAGCCCGTCAGTGTTCGGTCAGTGACGCGTCGGCGCTGGCGACGGTCGGTGCAGTCGTCGGCCCTGCCCCAGATCAGGCACCACGGTTAATACCCCGGCATGTAAGTATCGACCAATGACACTTCCGCGGTGGCTGCTCGCGCTCGCAGTGGGTGTCGTGCTGGTCGGCACTGCGACGGCGGGCGGAACACCCGCGGGAACGACGGACGACGCGCCGGCGGTCGACGGGGTCGTGGCAGCGACGGCATCGGAGGGGATCGAGCCGGACCGTATCGTGATCGAGGTCGCTCTCCAGGCCGACGGTTCTGCCCGCCTGTCGATCGCCCGTCGGGTCAGACTCGACGACCCGGCCGTCAGGCAGGGGTTCGAGCGAACCCGACAGCGGTTGCAGGCGAACCGGTCGGCGTTTCGCGAGCCCTTCGCCAGACAGGTCCGTGCGATGGCGACCGAGGCCGAAAAGGCGACCGGGCGCACGATGGTCGTCGAGAACGTCTCGGTCGAGGCCGAGCGGCGCGAACTGCCCCAGGAGTACGGCGTCGTCGAGTACAGTTTCCGCTGGTACGGCTTCGCCGCGACCGACGAGCGACTCCGTGCCGGCGACGCGCTGTCGGAACTGTTCCTCGACGCGAACACGACGCTGCTCGTGTCCTGGCCGGACGACGCCGCGCTCGCCGAGGTGAGCCCACAACCGGACGAGCGACGCGACCGTGCCGTCGTCTGGGACGGCCCCCTTGAGTTCGCACCCTCGGAACCGCGCGTCGTCCTCGAATCGGGTTCGCTGTCGTTCGGTCCCGACCTCTCCGTCCCGAACCGGAGCAACGACGTCCTCGTGACGCTGCTCGCTCTGGGGCTCGTCGTCGGTGCCGTCGGTGCCGGCCTGGTCGTGTGGCGCCGGCGGGCGGACACCGACGCCAGCGTCGCGCCCGCACCGACACCCGGCGCGAGGGCGAGCGCGGAGACGGTCGACGGGACACCACCCGACGCGGACGGAGAGGACACCGAACCGGCGGAGGAGGACACCGACACCGACGCCCAAGCGGCGGGCGCGGCACCATCAGCAGACCTGTTGAGCAACGAGGAACAGGTCCTGGCGCTGCTGGACGACGAGGGCGGCCGGATGAAACAACAGGACGTGGTGAGCGAACTGGACTGGTCGGAGACGAAAACCAGCGAAGTCGTGTCGGACCTCCGGGAGGCGGACGAGATAGAGGTGTACCGGCTCGGCCGCGAGAACGTGCTGGCGTTGCCCGACACCGGACTCGGCATCGACTCGGGGGAAGACGACGAATGACCGGGGACGGCGACACTGGTCCCGACAGGCACGCCCGAAAGCCGGGCGAATCCGGGCGAATCCGGACGAAGTATGTGGGTCCATTTAGTAGACGGTGGTCGTACGAAGCGGTGATGGCCCGGCGTCCAGCGAAGACCTTTGCGGTCGTGATAGTCGTACTTGCGCTCGTTGTAACACCGCTCGCGGCGGCCCCCGCTGGCCAGCAGCCAGCGACCGACGGGGCCGGCGGGTCCGAAACGGATCCCGCTCCCGGTCCCCACCTCGCGGGTATCGTCTCCGTGCAAGACAGCACCGTCGAAGCGAGTGTCGCGAACGAAACGTTCCAGGCCCGCTTTGCGAACGCGACCACCGACGACGAGCGTGCGGCGCTCGTCGAGCAGCGCCTCGCGGCCATCGAGCGACGTCTCGAGGCCGCCCGCTCGCGGTCGGAGGAACTGTCCCGTGCCAGAGAGGAGGGGTCGCTGAGCGAGGACCGGTACGCGGCGCGTGCGGCCGCCCTCGCGGACACTGCCGACCGCCTCGCCGGGGCTGCAACCGCAACAGAGCGGGCTGCTGCCTCGCTGCCCGCTGACCGGCGCGCCTCCATCGGTGTCGCGGAGCGCGCCGGGGACATCCGGACCGAAGCGCGGCGCCTCCGCGAGCGGACGAGCGACGCGGCTACCGCCATCGACGGCAGCCGCGAGGAGTCCCACGTGGAACCGGTCTCGGGGGACGCGGTCGAGGACATCTTCGACCGGGTAGCCGGTGCCGAGACGCCCCTCGCTGGCGTCGCCAGCTCCGAGCGCATGAACATCCACGTCCGGCGCGCGAACGGCACCACCCCGGTGTTCGCCGTGCAGATCGAGAACGGGCGGGTCACCGCCGTCGACGACGAACCCTTCGAGAACCCAACCCTGTCGGTCTACACGGACTACCGGGTCGTCGATCAGGTTCGGCGTGCCGAGGATCCCGCCGGGGCGATCCGGACTGCCATCGAGAACGACCGCATCCGGTACGACGGCAGGGGACTCGGCAACTCGCTGAAGTACGGCGCGATCAAACTGGTTTCGTTGCTCCTGACCTGACCGCACGTGTTCCGTGGTCCCGACGGCTCCCCCGGTGGTCGACACTGCCACACTGACGACCTGCCGTCCGTCTCCGCGACTGCTGCGACTCCCTGGAACGGGCGCAGAGAAATAATATAAATAAGTTTCGGTAGTTTAGTCTTCATCTCGATCCTCACTCTAGATAACCGCAAGAAGTGAAGCGTTTGCAATCCGGATGAATCCGGACGGACTGTCCCGGACTGGGGCGTCGTGTCAGGGGTTTATAGGGGGATATGGGTGCGATGTGAGAGTGCGATGTGCGAGTTCACATCGGCACACGCCGGCTCCGAGGAACGCGGCGGCGAGGTGAGTGTCGGGTCGGGCGTGTGCGACGGGAGAGAACCCATGGCTCGAACCAACCACGAATGCGACCCTGTGGAATCGCCCGCGACCGATACCAGGTACAGCGGCTTCGGGACCGAAGACGGCTACATCGTGTACGACACCGAGGAGACGGCGGCCTGGATCGAGTCGGATACTGCAATCAATCTGGCGGAGATGATGTAGATGACGGACCTCACCGACAGCGATGGCACGCCGCGGCGCGGCTTCTGCCGTGCGATGCCGGCCGTCGGTGCGACGTGGACCGGCTGCGCCGTCTCGAACGCCCGGGGGACGACGAGGTACCGTCGCCCCGACGGACACGACCACGGACGAGGTCGCTCATGGGTGTCGAAATGAGCGAACGGAACACCTCCGGAGACGACGGTACGGAACTGGCAGTCGCGCGCCGGGACGTCCTGGCCGTGCTGGCGACCGGAAGCGTCGGCGGTATCGCCGGGTGTACCTTCGGCGGCCAGCCGGACGGCGGCGCCGGTGAACCGACCCCGACCGAGACTCCCTTCGGCTACGGGGGAACGCCGGAGACAGCGACGCCCGACTCGAGCGGGACAGTGACGACCACCACGCCACATTCGACTGCCACACCTGCACCCACCTCCACACCCGCATCCTCCGGGAGCGGTTCGAACGCCGGTGGCAGCGGGAGTGGGGGGAGCGATGGCGGCGCTGCCGGCGGCGGTGGCGGCGCAAGCGGAGGGGGCGGCGGTTCGACGCCGACCCCCACGCCGACCGAGACGCCGGGCGATTTCGGCATCCAGGGGTACGGCGAGTACGGCTACGGGGGCGTCTTCCCGTAAGGAGGCGCACGGAGGAACACGATGCCACAGACACCGAATCACGGCTACAACGTCCCGAACAAGGGCGAACCGAACTGGCACAAACCGCTCAACGACAACTTCAGACAGTACGACACGGACATCGAGATCCGCGACCTCGACGCAAACAGCGGGAACTACCAGCCCGCACAGGGTGCGAAGTTCTTTGCGACCGACACCGGGGCCATCTACTTCGGGGACGGCTCCAGCTGGAACCGGCTGCTCCCGTCCGGCACGGACCCGATCTTCGGGGAAATCGAGGCGGACAGGCTCGGCCTCGGCCGGGCGCCCGTCGCGAAAAACAGGCTCACCGCACGCCTCTCCTCCGGTGACGGCGCGGCGGTCGACGCGCGGACGTCCTCGGCGGACAACACGGCCACGGGCGTCTACGCGGAGGCGTCGAGTTCCTCGGGCAACACCTTCGGGACGTACTCGGTGAGCCGGTCGCCCGAGGGCCACGGCGTCTTCGGCGTCAATTTCTCGTCGTCCGGCCGGTCCATCGGCGTCGAGGGGCGCGCGGAGTCGCCACAGGGTGCCGGCGTCCAGGCGCTCAACCGCCAGGGACTCGCCCTCAGAGCCGTCGGCGACTCCGAA
>JAHENO010000162.1 GCA_018609945.1 Haloarculaceae archaeon
ATCATCTGGTTGAACAAACGAAAGCACTTATGTACTCAAGCTATCCATCTTGTGACAATGCGATACAATACCCTTCTCGAACAGCGAGTCGACGAGTGGGAGGACGGCTACGGGGTCGTCCAGATCGTCACGCCGGACTCGGCAGACCGGAACGAACTCCGCTTTTGTTACTACAAGGACGGCGAGTTCGTCAACCGGCCGCTGACGATTTCGCCGACCGAGGAGGCCGGCGAACGGACTGCCGAGGTGGTCACGACGATGGCCAGCCTCGCGCGCACCTTCACGGCCGAGGAGATCGACGCGCTCGTCGACGAACTCGGCGAGGAGAAGATTCTCGAACTGACCGTCCTGATCGAGGAACTCGGCAAGAGCCGGCTCAAGGAAATTCTCGAGGAAGCGGACTGACGGGGCTGCCTACTGGAACCCGATGCGGCCGCCGCTGCGGCCCCGCTGTGGCTCGGGCCCGCCGCCCTTGAAGTCCTCTTCCATGTTCTCGAAGTAGTCGCGGATGTCCTCGGTCACCGTCGGCCGGACGTTCTCCATGGCCTGCCGGAAGTGGCGCATTTCGACGGTCTGGGCGTCCTCGTCCTCGCGGAGCGCCTCAATGGCCGCCTCGCGGGCGATGGATTCGAGATCCGAACCGACGTAGCCGTCGGTGATCTCGGCGAGTTCCCGCAGGCTCACGTCGGGCGCCAGCGGCGATTCCTGCGTGTGGATCTTGAGGATCTGCTCGCGACCTTCGGTGTCGGGCTCGCCGATCATGACCAGCCGGTCGAACCGGCCCGACCGGATCAGCGCCGGGTCGATCATGTCCGGCCGGTTGGTCGCGCCGATCACCATCACCTCCTCCATCTCCTCGAGGCCGTCCAGTTCCGTCAGGAGCTGGTTGACGACGCGCTCTGAGACGTTCGAGCCGACCTCGCCGCCACGGCCCGGAGCAAGCGAGTCGAGTTCGTCGAAGAAGATGACCGTCGGCGACACCTGCCGGGCCTTCCGGAAGGTCTGTCTGATCGCCTTCTCGGACTCACCGACCCACTTCGAGAGCAGTTGCGGGCCACGAACCGAGATGAAGTTGGCGTCGGTCTCGTTTGCGACGGCCTTGGCCATCAGCGTCTTGCCGGTCCCTGGCGGGCCGTACAACAGGACCCCGGAGGGTGGCTGGACGCCCATCCGCTCGAACTTCTCGGGGGAGTTCATCGGCCACTCGACGGACTCGCGGACCTCCTTTTTCGCGGTTTCGAGCCCGCCGACGTCGTCCCAGTTGATCTTGGGTAACTCGACGAGCACCTCCCGCATCGCCGAGGGCGAGACCTCGTTCAGCGCGCCGCGGAAGTCGTCGCGCTTGATTATCATCCGGTCGATGAGGCTCGGCGGGATGTCCTCCTCGTCCAGGTCGATCTCGGGGAGGTAGCGCCGCAGGGCCTTCATCGCGGCCTCCTTCGTGAGGCTCTCGATGTCGGCGCCGACGAAGCCGTGGGTCTCGGTCGCCAGCTTCGAGAGGGCGACGTCGTCTGAGAGGGGCATCCCGCGAGTGTGGATCTGCAGGATCTCCTCGCGGCCGACCTCGTCGGGGACGCCGATCTCGATCTCGCGGTCGAAACGGCCCGGCCGGCGCAGCGCCGGGTCGACAGAGTCGACGCGGTTGGTGGCGGCGATGACGACCACCTGCCCCCGGGATTCGAGGCCGTCCATCATCGTCAGCAGCTGGGCGACCACCCGCCGTTCGACCTCGCCGGTGACGTCCTCCCGTTTGGGCGCGATCGAGTCGAGTTCGTCGATGAAGATGATCGAGGGTGCCTCCTCGCTGGCGTCCTCGAAGATCTCGCGTAACTGCTGTTCGGACTCGCCGTAGTACTTCGAGATGATCTCGGGGCCGGCGATGGAGAAAAACGAGGCGGAGGTCTCGTTGGCGACCGCCTTCGCGAGCAGGGTCTTGCCCGTGCCGGGCGGGCCATGGAGGAGCACCCCCTGTGGGGGCTCGATGCCGAGTTTCTTGAAGATCTGGGGGTGCTTCATCGGCAACTCGACCATCTCGCGGACCCGCTGGATCTCGTTTTGCAGGCCGCCGATGTCCTCGTAGGTGATGCCCCCACCGGTCTTCTCGAAGCCCGAGATGGGTTCTTCCCGTAGCTCCACGTCCGTGTCCTCGGTGATGAGGACGACCCCGTCGGGTTCGGACTCGACGGCGATCAGCGGGATCGCCTGGCCGGGCGAGCGCATGAACGGGTGGTTCGTTGAGGACATCACGGGGACGATGTCGCGCTCGACGACCGGCCGCTTGAGGATCTGCCGTTTGACCATCCCGGCGGCGTCCGAGCCGAACTGGACCGACGCCTCCTCGGGCGGCGCGAGCACCAGCGAGTCGGCCTTCTCGGCGTCGGCCTTGCGGATCTCGACCCGTTCCCCGATGCCCACGTCGGCATTCTGTCGTGTGAACCCGTCGATGCGGACCGTGTCGGTGTTCCAGTCCTGCCGGTCGGCCCGCCAGACCTTCGCCGCGGTCACGTCCGCACCCTCGATCTCGATGATGTCACCCGGCGAGAGCTTCAGGTGCAGGAGCGTGTCGGGGTCGAGACGGGCGATGCCACGCCCCGAGTCGTTGGGGTACGCCTTGGCCACCTCCAGTTGGACTTCATTCATAGTAGACTGGGATGTGTTGACACTGGGTGATGACCGGAGATATGCTTTTTGTTACCGGCGGGTAGCCCGGGGGACCGGAAACCGGGCGCAGGCACGAATTTCGGTCGGAGCGACCGGACCCGACGCGGCCCGGGGCCACTTTGATAATCGTGCCGCCCGTAGCCCTGTAGCGTCTATGGTCTTTCTCGTCCCGTTCGACGGGTCGCCGGTCTCGGAAGCCGCGCTGGCGAGTGCCGTCGAACACGGCAGGGCACTGGGAGAGGACATCGTCGCAGTGAGTTTCGTCCCCACGGGTGCCGAGTACGCCGAGCGCCGGAAGTGGATCCAGCCCGACAACGAGTTCGCCGCCGAGACCGCGAGCGCAGCCCTCCGACGGAAGATCGAAGAGACGACCGACCAGGCCGAGCGGACATACGTCGACTCCGGTGCGCAATCGCCCGGAGACCTGGCCGACCACGTCCGACGCGTCGCCAGCGACGTGGACGCGTCCGTGCTGTTCGTCGGCACCGACGCGAGCGCGGACGGGCCGGGCCTCCAGACCCCCTTCGGCGAAGTCGGCAACGGCGGCGACTACGACGTGCACATCGTCCGGACGGCCTGAGAGTGATCGTTGTGACTCCCCCCTCCCGCGCGAGTTCGAGCGACCAGAAGAACCCGAAGTAGGCGACGACACCCGACGCCATCAGCAGGTACGAGGCCCACTGTGGGGCCCCGAGAACGTCG
>JAHENO010000163.1 GCA_018609945.1 Haloarculaceae archaeon
CGGCGCTTGATCCTGTCGAAGACGCCGTACTCGCCCGTGTACCGGGTGACGAGCCCGGGGTTGAACACGCCGATCCCCTGCTCGGCGGCGAGGTCGACCCCCCCTGCGTCCGCGTCGATGTAGCCGTCGCCGACGGTGTCTTGGGTGACCGTCGAGACCAGCACCAGAAAACCGACGCCGATCATCGGGATCAGCCCGTAGACGGTGCCGTACAGCATGACTGTCTGGATATTGCCCATCATGCTCATGATGACCAGGATGATGATGAGCAGGAGCGGGAACAGCGACAGCGTCATGTACATCTCGCCGAACAGTTCGAGGGTGTCGAGCAGCTTCTCCTGTTCCTGCTTCGCGGTCCGCATGTGCTTGTCCTTCTGGTCCTCGAGGAAGCTGGTCATGTCGCCCCCGGAGTCGATGATCGAGAGCATGTCGGTCAGGAACTGCGAGAGGCTGTCGCTGGGTGTCTCCAGGGCCTGCATGCGGATCGCTGTCCGGTAGTCCGTGTCGAAGTACTCGGTCTCCATGACGATCGACTGGAACTCCTTGGAGACCTCGCCGTAGGTGTCCTCCGCCGTGGCCATCGCCCGGAGGATTTCCAGCTGGTTCAGCCCGCCGACCGAGAGGGCGTACATGAACGAGATCGAGTCGGCGAGGAGGACGTTGATTTCGCGCTTGCGGCCGTTCGAGCGGATGTAGGGGAGCGAGAGCATCGTTCCGAAGCCGAGGGCGAAGCCGATGGAGCCGAAGATCAGCCCGGAGATGAAGATCACTGCCGGGATCTTCAGCAGGTCCACGGCCGGCTGGATGGCCCCGGGGATGGGGATGCCGATGAGCGAGGCGTCGGGGCCCACGAACAACTGGACGAACAGGAACCCGACGAACAGTCCGAGCCCCCACAGAGCCAGGCCGACGAGGGTCGCGATCGCGAGTGCCCGCGAGATGAACAGCTCGACGTTGTCGTCCATCCGCGCCTCCGAGAGCTTCGTCTCGACGCTCCCGACGAACTCGTCGTCCTCGTCGAACAGCCGCTGATACACCGGGAAGAACGCGTCGCCGATGGGGGATTCGCTCGCGTCGAACTGCCGCTGGCCCCTGTCGAGACTCATCGCCTGCTGGCCTCCGCCCCGGCGTCAGACTCGGGCTCACTGTCGGCCGCCGCTCCTGCGTTCGACTCGGAATCGCCGTCCGCCTCCGCCCCCGCCTTCGGGACGAACTGGCCGAAATCGATGTCCGCGTCGTCGCTCTCCTGCCCCGTGTCGTCGCTCTCTTGCCCCGTGTCGTCGGCAGTCGCCGCGTCGGGCAGCGCCGCGGCGATGCTAGCGGTGTCGGCGTCGCGGTACTGGGCTAACATCGGCTCGGCGTTCTCGAGGACGTCATCGGTCACCTCCAGCAGTTCCGAGGGCGGGTCCGGCCGGGGCACCATCTCCTCCTTCTCGGGATCGACGTCGATCTCGACCGACTCCATCTCCCGGAGGTCCTCGAGGGACGGCTCCAGCCGCTCGTTGGCGATGTGGCCGAGGATGGTCTCGGGGTCGTTGATGAACGCCTGCACCGTCGCGGCGACCTGCGAGTACGTGTTCAGCCCCTCGTTGATGAGATACGCCAGGACGACCTTGCGCTTGAACAGTTCCTCGTCGAGCCGCTCCTGTGTCCACCCGCGGTCGAACTTGACCTCCTCCAGCGTCGAGGACGACCCCATCTGGATGAACTCGTCGGTCTCGGCACGCCACTCGTAGACGTCGCGGACGTTGATCTCGTCGTTCTCGGGGGAGTACTCGTTGATCTCGGTCATCGTCTTGTTCCGCCGGACCTTCCGGCCGCCCACGCGGGTCTGGGTCTGGACGCTCACCAGATCCAGCGCCGTGAACAGCGTCTTCGAGACGTTGATCGGCTCGGTCGTGAACCGCTTGAGGACCTCGCCGACCGAGTCGGCGTGGAACGTCGTGTACGTGGTGTGGCCCGTCGACATCACCTGGAAGAGGTCCCGCCCCTCCTCGCCCCGGGTCTCACCGAAGACGATGTAGTCCGGCCGCTGGCGCAACGCGGCTTCGAGCAGGTCGAACTCGTCGACGTCGCCGACGTCGTCCTCGCCGAAGGATGGCCGGGTGACGGAGGCGACCCAGTTGCGCTGGGGGAGCTCCACCTCGCGGGTGTCCTCGATGGAGACGATCTTGCTGTTGGAGGGGATGAACAGCGAGACGGCGTTCAGGCTGGTGGTCTTCCCCGAGGCCGTGCCCCCGGCGAAGATCAGCGACTTGTGGTTCTCGATGCACAGCCACAGGAACGCCATCTCGTCCAGGCTGAACGTGTTCCAGTTGATGAGGTCGATCGGCGTGTTGGGGACGTCCTTGAACTGGCGGATGGTGTAGTTGGTTCCGTGGTCGGAGACCTCCCGGCCCAGGGTCAGCTGTGACCGGGAGCCGTCCGGGAGGGTGGCGTCGACCTGGGGCTGGCGCTTGCTGATGCCCTTCCCGGAGCGCTGGGCCAGCTTCACCACGAACTCGTCGAGTTCGTCCTCGCCGTGTTCGACGTTCGAGATGATCTGCTCGTAGTCGGTGTGGTAGACGAACACCCGCGAGTTGTAGCCGTCACAGGAGATGTCCTCGACGTTGATGTCGTGTTTGATGGGATCGATCTTCGCGTAGCCGATGAAATCGCGCTTGAGCCCGTAGAGGAGTTTCTCGACCTGGTACTCCGAGAGAGACTTGGGGTCCTCGTCGATGACCACGGGTTCGGGTCTGGCCTCGATGCCGTCGAGCTGGGCGGTGAGTGCCACATCCGCGTCCGCGTCCGCGTCCGCGCCCTCGGCCCGCCCGAACAGCCCCCTGATCCGCCGGAAGATGTTCTCGCCCGGCTTCCCGCGAGGTTCCGTCCAGAGGTCGTATCGCTTGAGGAGAGACCGGGTCTCGCGCTCGATGACCCCCGCCCGGTCGGCCTCGTCGCCGTGTACCACCACGTCGTCGTCGGAGTACTTGATCGACGTTTTCAGCTTCCCCGAAATGAACTCCCGGAGGTCTGCCTCGATGTCGTTCATGTGGGGCTCGACGACGTAGTACTTGCGCTCGTTTTCCTTCGTCGAGTGGAAGATCACGATACACGCGTAGGGTTTGTTCACCCAGTAGCGGTTCTTTTCGACGAAGTGTCGCTTCTTCTCCAGCGGGACCGCCTTCTCGAGGTCGTACCGGTTGACGACCGTCGTGACGCCGTCCGGCGTCGAGAAAAACTCGTCCTCGTCGAGCTCCTCGGGCACGTTTACGGTACGCTCGTCGACGATCGACGCGAGGTGGGAACCCACGTTTTCGGCGTCGCTGAGCCGCCCCTCGGTCTTTTCGGGCTCGAAGCCGAGGTACTCCTCGGGCTCGAAGGGTTCGGTGGGCGCATTCCCATCCGCGTCGTAGTGGTACTCTTCCTTGAAATCCTCCCACGTGTACGGCCCCGTCTCAGCCCCGCCGGGCGCGGCGTCCGGAAAGGAGTCACACTCCGCTGCCAGCGTCTCGGCGGTGCGTGCACCCGCCGCGAGTTGCCGCTGCAGGTCACCGGGATGCGCCGATCCGCCGGGCGCTCGGCCGTCACCCTCGTCCGTCTGTGGCTCAGAGACGGCATCCTCCTCGCGATCCCCAGTGCCATCGATTGCCATTGTCCCAACAAGTCGGCACCGGAGAAAAAAGGTTACGCCGGATTCTCACCGCTGAAAACCAGAAATGCCGGTTTACAGGTCGTTTCCTCGATTCGCCGCTCGTTCGTCCCGTCTCAGTGTCAGCAGTGAGAACGTCTCAGGCCGGGAGGAACCGTTCGATGCGGGCCATCGCCTCCTTCAGTTCGCCCATGCCGGTCGCATACGAGACCCGGAGATGGCCCTCGCCGGCGGCCCCGAACGCCGACCCGGGAACGACTGCGACGCCCTGCTCCTCGAGCAACTCCTCGGCGAAGGCCGCGGCGTCGTCGCGGGGGCACTCCGGGAACGCGTAGAATGCGCCCTTCGCCCGGAAACAGTCCAGCCCCATCTCCGCGAACCGCGAGAGGACGTAGTTCCGCCGGCGGTCGTACTGGGCGCACATCTCCTCGACGTCGTCCCGGCAGGTTTCGAGGGCCTCGATGGCCGCGTACTGGGCGGTGGTCGGCGCCGAGAGCAGCGAGTACTGGTGGATCCGGTTCATCGCCGTCGTCGCCTCGGGCGGTGCGAGGGCGTACCCCAGGCGGAGGCCCGTCATCGCGTAGGCCTTCGAGAAGCCGTTGAACACGACCGTCCGCTCGGCCATTCCGGGCAGCGTCGCGATGGACGTGTGCTCGCCCTCGTATGTCAGCGCGGCGTAGATCTCGTCGGAGAGGACCGTCAGGTCGTGCTCGCGGGCGAAGGCGGCCACCTCGTGGAGGCGCTCGTCCGAGATTGTCGCCCCTGTCGGGTTGTTCGGGTAACAGATGACGAGCACCTCCGCCCGGTCGGCACCCGCCGCTTCGAGCACGTCGCGGGTGAGTTCGAACTCGTCGGCGGCGCGGGTCTCGACGGGCACCACCTCGCCGCCGGCGAAGAGGACGCCGGGCACGTAGGAGACGTAGCAGGGCTGCTGGACCGCCACGGCGTCGCCGGGGTCGACCAGGGCGCGGAAGGCCAGGTCGAGCGCCTCGCTGGCCCCGGCCGTGACCAGTATCTCCTCGTCGGGGTCGTACCGGAGGTCGTAGCGGTCGTCGACGTGGGCCGCGATCAGCTCGCGCAGCTCCCGGCGGCCGCGGTTGGCGGTGTAGGAGGTCCGGCCCTGTTCGAGGGAGGTGATGGCGGCGTCGCGGGCGGCCCAGGGCGCCGAGAAGTCGGGCTCGCCCACGCCCAGCGAGATGATGTCGTCCATCTCCTCGGCGAGTTCGAAAAACCGGCGGATGCCCGAGGGCGGCACCTGCTCGACGCGGTCGGCCGGGTCGACGGTCATGGGGAAACCGAGAGCCGGTCGTCGTCGCTGCTGTCGTCGAACTCGATGCCGTTCTCGACGTAGGTCTCCATGACGTAGTGGGTGACCGTCTGGGTGATTTCGGGCACCGGCGCGACCTTCTCGCTGATGAAATGCGAGACCTCGCGCATCGACTCGCCCTCGACCTCCATGATGAAGTCGAACTCGCCGCTGACCAGGTGCAGCGACTCGACCATCGGGAACTTCGCGATGCGGTCGGCGACGTCTCAGTAGCTGGTCTCGCGGTCGAGCGTGCCGTTCAGTTCGACTGCCGCGCGGACGCGCTCGGCCTCGACCTGCTCCCAGTCGACGACCGCGCGGTAGCCCCGGACGACGCCATCCTCCTCGAGGGCGGTGATGATCTCCTCGACGTCCGCGGGGTCGGTCCCGGTC
>JAHENO010000164.1 GCA_018609945.1 Haloarculaceae archaeon
CAGATCATCGCCGAGGAGTCCGGCGCTGCCGACATCGTCGACCCGCTGGGTGGTGCCTTCGCGGTCGAGGCGCTGACTGACGAGTTCGAGGAGAAGACCATGGCCTACCTCGAGGAGGTCAGGGAGATGGGCGAGGGGTCGATGCGACGGGGCGTCCTCGAGGGTATCGAGCAGGGGTACTTCCAGCGCGAGATCCAGGACGCCGCCTACGAGTACCAGGAGCGCGTCGAGGCGGGCGAGGAAACCGTCGTCGGGGTCAACGAGTACGTCGTCGAGGAGGACACCGACCCGGACATTCTCACCGTCGACAAGACCGTCCAGCAGCGCCAGCGCGACCGCCTGGCAGAGGTCAAGGCCGACCGCGACGACGCGGCCGTCGAGGCCGCGCTCCGGGACCTCGAGGAGGTCTCCCGGAACGGCGAGAACGTCATGCCGGCGATGATCGAGGCGGTCAAGGCATACGCGACCATGGGCGAGATCATGGCCGTCTTCGAAGACCAGTACGGGACCTACCGCGAGACGGTCAACGTCGCGTGAGCGTGGGCGCTGCAGCGCCAGACACGCCCACAAAGTATTAGTTTCGTATCGGACTTGGACAAGATAATGAGCATCCGAGTGATGGAGCAGGTCGACGAATGGGACAGTCGCCCATTCGAGGGGGGATACGCGGAGCTGCAGACGCTCGCTGACGAGGCGTTTTCGGGGGTAGTCAGGGCCGGCCGGGCCGAACTGTACATGACGAAGGGAACCGTCGTCGGCGTTCGCGGGGGGGAGATCGAGGATTTCGAGGACGCCGACGGCACGGTCTTCGAGGCGCCGTCGCCCGCATTGCCGTTGCTCGCCGTCATGCAAGACCAGGATCAGGACGCCCGCGCGGAGTATTACACCGAGGACACCGGGCTGGCCACGGTCGACAGCAAACTCGCCGACGGTGGCTTCACCGGCTACGTCGAACTCGCGGAGAACGTCCTCAGCGGTGACTACTTCATCGTCTACCACCAGGGGCGGTCGATGAGCGTCGCGTTTGTCGGCCCCGAGAGCCGCGTGAAAACCGACGCGGACGCCCGCGAACGGGCCACCGAGGAGGTCGGCATCTATCGCGTCTATCCGGCCGACATCGACTCGATCGACCTGCCCGACCCGGCGGCGGTACCGGCACCCGACTCGGAGCCCGACTCCGGGTCCGAACCGGAACCCGGGTCCGAGTCCGACTCCGAGTCCGAGGAGCCCGAGACGGCGACGGCGACGGCCGGACCGGTCGGGGAGACGGCAGAGGATGACGAGGGAGCCGGCACCGAGGTTTCCGGGGCGGACGGGGAGACGACCGCCGAAGCCGACGCGGCGGCCGAGACGGACACGGTCGAGGAGGGGTCCGCGGCCGAGACGGCCGGGCCCCGGGAAGCCAGCACCGGATCGGTCGACCGCTCCGCCGACGACGGGGCCGACGAGACCGGTCCCGACGCCGCACGCAGGGGGGAGACCTCCGGGTCCACGCCGTCCGGCTCGACCGGGAGCAGTCCGACGGGATCGGCGGCGTCCCAGTCTCAGTCCCAGCCCCAGTCCCAGTCTCAGCCACAGTCCCGGTCTCAGTCCGGAGCCGGCGGGACATCGACACCGGAGCAGGGTCGCGACCACCTCGAAACCCGGTCGATACCGTCCCTGGATCCCGACCGGACCGAAACCGAGGACCGCGGCCAGGAGGAACCGGGGCCGGGGAGCGCCGATCCGCTCGGAGGGTCCGACGCCGGCGCGGTCGCCGGGACCGGCAGTCGCGGACGCGACCCCGACAGCAGGCCCCCCGTGCAGCGGCGAGACGACCCGGGGCGCCCCGACGAGTCAGCCGAGCAGGGCAGAACGTCTCCCGACCGCTCCGAGGACACCAGGGGAACCGAGCCCGACACGGCGCGCGTCGAGGAACTGGAAGAGACGCTCGCCGACCGCGAGGCGGAAATCGAGCGCCTGGAGGCGGAACTCGAATCGGCCACTGAAGAGCAGGACCGCCTCGAGGAGGAGCTGGCTGCGGTTCGGGCCGAGCGTGACGACCTCGAGGCGGAGGTCGAGCGCCTGGAAGCGGAACTCGACCGCCTCGAAAGCGAGTTCGGGGCCGCCACCGACAGGGACAAGCGCATCGGCTCCCGGGAGGCCCTCGAGGGGACCGACATTTTCGTCAGGTACCGCTCGAAGGGTGATCCGACGCTGAGCGATGCCCACGACTCCGGCGTCCGCCAGGAGGAAGTCGTGGAGAACCTCCGTCTCGAGACACACACGCAGTTCGACGCCGACGCGGTGTCGGTCGGCGGCCAGACCTACGGGGAGTTTCTCGAGAGCCGCGTCGAGTACCAGTTCGTCGAGTGGGTCGCCGAGGAGTTGCTGTTCGAGATCCGCGACACCGGCCACACGGACGCGCTCCGGACTCTCTACGACGCGCTCCCGCAGATCGACCGCGCGGAACTCCGCGGGTCGGTCGACGCCGTTCGCACCGACAACGGCGAGGAGACGCGCACGACCGAGCAGTTCGACGTGGTGTACCGCGACCGGATGGGCGACCCGCTGCTGGTCGCGAACATCAACGACTCCCGCGAGGCCGCGACCGAGTCGATGATGACGGACCTGGTCACTGCCGCCGAGCGGGTCGGCCAGGGCAACGACGGGTTCGCGGCCGCGTTCCTCGTCACGGAGAGCTTCTTCGACCCCGCCGCACTCGAAACCGCGAGCGAGGCTACCCGGAGCGGCTTCCTCAAGCGGAGCAAACGCAAGAGTTTCGTGAACCTCTCCAGAAAGCGGGGCTACCACCTCTGTCTGGTCGAGGCCCGTAGCGAGAACTTCTCCCTCTCCGTTCCGGAACTCTAGCCCTCGATCTCCGCGACGCCGTCGATCTTCATCGTCTCCAGTTTCTCGATGATGTCGTCGATCTTCCCGTCGAGGTCGTTGACGAACCCCTCGGTCTCCTCGGTCGTGATCGCCCCCTGGCTGGAGGGCTCGATGAGGTTCTCCTCCTCGAGTACTCGCAGGGAGTACCGCACCTTGTGGTGTGGATACCCGGTCTCGTTCGACATCTTGACGATGCCGATCGGTTCGTTGTCGATCACCATCCGCAGAACCTGCAGATGGCGCTCCAACATGTCGACTTCTTTTTCGAGCCGATCTATCATGGCACGTGTTAACTTGTGTTGGCCGGGTTTAAAGGTTGCTGTCGTTCGTCCGGGAACACGTCGGATTTTTCCGCGTGTGACGGGATATCAGTACACAAGTCACGGGCCGCGGGTATAAAAACACCGGCCAGGAGGGTCGCTCGCGGGACCGAAATCGGTTTACCACGCTGGCCGGAAGGGGGCCCTGATGACCGTAACCATCGTCGGCGCACAGCTCGGCGACGAGGGTAAGGGCGGCGTCGTTGACCTCCTGGGCGAACCGGCGGACGTGGTCGCCCGCTACCAGGGTGGCGACAACGCCGGCCACACCGTCGTCCACGGGGGCGAGGAGTACAAACTCTCTCTGGTGCCGAGCGGCGCCATCCGGGACAAGGTCGGTATTCTCGGGAACGGCTGTGTCGTCAACCCCCGGACGCTGTTCGAGGAACTCGACACCCTCCGCGAGCGGGGTCTCGACCCGGACGTCCGGGTCGCCGAACGCGCCCACGCGATTCTCCCCTACCACCGGCGGCTCGACGGCATCGAGGAGGAGGTCAAGAGCGACGACGACCTCGAGGCGGGCACGACCGGTCGGGGCATCGGCCCGACCTACGAGGACAAGGCCGGCCGGCGCGGCATCCGCGTCGGCGACCTGCTCGACCCCGCGGTGTTGCGCGACCGCCTCGAGTACGTCGTCCCACAGAAGCGGGCCCTCGTCGAAGACGTGTTCGGCGTCGAGGCCGGCGAGGCCTTCGACGTCGAGGCCCTCCACGAGGAGTACAGCGACTACGGGCGGCGCCTCCGGGAGGAGGGGATGACCGTCGACGCGGGGTCGTTCCTCGCGGATCGGATCGCCGCCGGCGACGACGTCCTCCTGGAGGGGGCACAGGGGACCTCGCTGGACATCGACCACGGCATCTACCCCTACGTGACGTCCTCGAACCCCACCGCCGGCGGCGCCTGCGTCGGGACCGGCCTCGGGCCGACGACCGTCGGCCAGGGGGAGATAATCGGCGTCGTCAAGGCGTACCTCTCGCGGGTCGGGACGGGTCCGCTGCCCACGGAGTTGCGCGGCGACGACGAGCGCGAACGCCTCGCCGAGTACATCCGCGAGGAGGGCGGCGAGTACGGCACCGTCACCGGCCGCCCCCGGCGTGTCGGGTGGCTGGACATGCCGATGCTCCGGCACGCGGCCCGCGCCAGCGACTTCACCGGCCTCGCGGTCAACCACGTCGACGTCCTGGCGGGCCTCGACGAGGTGAATGTCGCCCACGCTTACGACCGGGACGGCGAGCGCCTGACGACGATGCCTACCACCACGGAAGCCTGGGGCGAGTGCGACCCGATCTACCGGACGTTCGAGGGGTGGCCCGAAATCGACTGGGCTGCGGCCGCACGCGAGGGGTTCGACGCGCTCCCAGAGAACGCACGGGCGTACCTGACCTACGTCAGTGAGGAACTCGACGTCCCCCTGACTGCCGTTGGCGTCGGTCCCGGGCGGGCGGAGTCGATCGTCCTCGATCATCCCTTCGAGTGAGTCGTGGCCAGTCTCCCCGGACGACACACGATTCCCTTCAGGACAGCAGACCGACAGACTGCGACCGGTCGGGTTCGCTACAGCCGGAGATGCGATGTCGAGGAGGGATCGTCGTCGTCATCGATGCCGCCCTCGTGGCGGAACTCGTAGCCGTCGTCGGTGAGGAAGACGTCGCCGCGGTTGACCGCCACCTCGACGTCGATCAGGGTCGTCCCCGCTGCCGGGCCGTTGTCGCAGTCGCCGCCGCAGGCGTCGAACAGCGAGCCGTGTTTCGGACAGACGAGTTCGCCGTCCCGCAACGAGGCGCCGTACCCTCGTTCCAGACGCTGGGCCTCGTGCGTACAGCGGTTCACCCACGCTTCGACACCGTCCTCACAGGGGACCAGTATCACTTCCTCCTCGTCGCCACGCGGGTCGACGACGGTGAACAGGTAGGGCGGATCGGCCTCGACCTCCTCGACGGAGGCGACGCGCGTCGGCATGGCCGGGACGTAGGAATCACCGGCCAAACGGTTTGCGATTACGAGTCGTCCCCGCCGTCGAGTCGCTGTTGCAGGTCCTGCACTTTGGCCATCAACTCGATGGGTGGTGTCTCGTTGACGTCGATATCGGACAGCGTCTCCAGGACGTCCGCGGCCGTCTCGCCGTACTCCTCGACGAGCGCGTCGGCAGCCTCGGCCTCGCGGCTGCTGTCGGCCCGATTGTCCCGTTCCCCGCGGCTGCCGTCGGCCACAGCCCGCTGGTCGTCGCGGCCGCCCCGGAACTGTCCCGACGAGAGGTCGAAGACGGCTTGGACCGGTTCACCGCCGCCGCCCTTCGCCTCGATGGCCTTCTCCTCGCGCAGGCGGTCGAGGACCTCCCGCGAGCGCTCGACAACGGGGTCGGGTACCCCGGCCAGGTCCGCGACGTGGATGCCATACGAGCGGTCGGTCGGTCCCTCCCGGACCGTCCGCAGGAAGGTCACGTCACCCTCGCTTCCCTCGTCGACCCGGGAGTCGCTGTCCGGGGAATCCGGCTCGCCGGCGACGGCGACGTGAACGTTCTCGACCCGGTCGAGGTGGTCGGCCAGCGTCGTCAGCTCGTGGTAGTGGGTGGCAAACAGGGTCTTCGCACCCACCTCGTTGTGGAGGTACTCGGTGGCCGCCCACGCGATGGAGATGCCGTCGAAGGTGGCGGTCCCGCGGCCCACCTCGTCGAGGATGACCAGCGACTCGTCGGTCGCGGAGTGGAGGATGTTCGAGAGTTCCTGCATCTCGACCATGAACGTCGAGCGCCCCTGTGCGAGTTCGTCCAGCGCCCCCACCCGCGTGTAGATGCCGTCGACCAGCCCGACGCGTGCCGACTCCGCGGGGACGAAACTCCCCACCTGGGCCAGCAGTGTGATCAGCGCCGCCTGGCGCATGTAGGTGGATTTGCCGCTCATATTCGGCCCCGTGACGATCAGGAAGCGCCGATCCTCGTCCATATACAGATCGTTCGGCACGAAGTCGGTCGTCTGCTCGACGACGGGATGGCGCCCGGCCTCGATAGTCAGCTCCCGCCCCTCGGTCAGTTCCGGACGCGCCCAGTCGTTGCGCACCGCGTGGACCGCGAGCGACGCGAGAACGTCCGTCTCCGCGAGCGCCCGGCCGACCGACTGAAGCAGTTCGGCGTGGGCCGCGACCTCCTCGCGGACTTCCTCGAAGAGGTCCCGCTCCATCTCGTGGCGCGCCTCCTCCAGGCGCAACACCTCGCGCTCGCGCTCGTCCAGTTCGGGCGTGGTGTACCGCTTCGCGTTCTTCAGGGTCTTGATGTGCTCGTATTCGTCGGGGACGGCGTCGGTCTCGCTCTTGCCGACCTGGATGTAGTAGCCGTCGGTCTTGTTGCGGTCGACCGAGAGGTGCGTGATACCGGTCCGGCGCTTCTCGCGGTCGGGAAGCGCGTCGATCCAGGCGAGAGCCTCCTCGTGGCGCTCGACGATGTCGTCGAGGTCCGCGTCGTAGCCCGCGCGGATGATACCCCCCTGTGTGATCGTCCCCGGCGGGTCCGCGACGATGGCGCCATCGAGCGTGGCCACCACGTCCGCGACCGATTCGCCGTCGGGCCGGTCAAGGACATCCGCGAGCGCGGAGTCGGCCAGGCGTTCGGTCCCTGTGACGAGGTCAGCGATCTCGGAGAGGAGCCCGAGCGTGTCGGCCCCCGCCCGCAGGTCGCGTGCGTCGGCGCTACCCGAGGCTGCCCGTGCGGCCAGCCGTTCGAGGTCGGCCGCGCCGTCGAGCAGTTCCTGGAGCCGATCGCGGGCGATGGCGGCCTCGGCCAGGGCGGCGACCGCCGACTGGCGGCGCCGGAGTTCGCCCCGCGACCGGCGGGGACGCTGGAGCCATTCGGCCAGCAGCCGCGACCCCGCGCTCGTCACGGTGTGGTCGATCGTGGCGAGCAGCGACCCGTCGGCCTCGCCGCGCATCGTCTCCGTAAGTTCGAGGTTGCGCTGTGTGGTCGCGTCGAGAGCGACACCCCGTTCGCTCCGGCTCTGGAGGCGGGTGATCGAGGCCAGCACGCCCGCACCGGTCTCTTCGACGTACGAGAGGACCCCGCCGGCGGCCCGCACCGCCGCGTCCTGTTCGGCGACGCCGACGCTTTCGAGCGTTTCGGCGCCGAACTGCTCGCGCACCCGGTGGCGGGCCCGGCCGGGCGCGAACGCCTCGGCCTCGTGGAGGGTCAGCGTCGCGTCGGTCCGGTCGCGCAGCC